>DAIQNC010000008.1:5488-17429 GCA_036788655.1 Ktedonobacteraceae bacterium | reverse complement strand
CAGCAGGAATAATAAGAACGTCGTCAAACGTCAGACCCTCTGAAACGAACTTGTTGGGTAACAAGTTCAGCGACTCCAGAGAGTCTGGTGTATGTGCCAGAGCCATGACGGGGGCTTCCTCCTTATAAAAATGCCCAGCACACAAAGGCACGTGCTGGGCCTACCCAATTGGAATTTGAGCAAACAATAAGAGTATACGAACAAGTATTTCCTCATAGTGTACCATCTTTTTCCCTGTTACGTCAAACAACGAAAGATCCCCTATTTTTCATGCTAGAGATGTATGATATTCTGAGAGCAATTATTTCTTGAAAGCAGGTTCTCATGACTGGTACATTCATTAATTTCGCACTTGTGATGGTTGGCAGCGTATTTGGCCTCTTCATAGGGCAGAGGTTGCCCGAACGCATGAAGGTGATTGTGGTGTCAGCAATTGGTCTGATGACAGTGGTTATCGGCGTTTCCTCAGCTATTAAGACAGAGAATCCTTTGATACCACTACTAGCCCTGGTTATCGGTTCAATCATTGGTGAACTTTTGGACATTGATCGTGGCATCAACAAACTGGGAGACTGGCTTAAAAAGCGTTTTGACCGTCCTGATAGTCAACAAAATTTTACGGCTGCCTTCGTGATTGCCAGTTTACAATTCTGCGTTGGGCCACTGACTATTCTGGGAGCTATCAATGATGGGCTTACTGGCAACTATAGTCTCCTTGCCATCAAAGCTGTGCTGGATGGCTTTTCCGCGATTATTTTTGCCAGTACATTCGGCGTTGGCGTCCTCTTCGCAGGAGCCACCATTCTCATCGTTCAGGGGAGTATTTCACTGTTAGCAGGTCTTGTGAAACCACTTCTCGTTTCACAACCTCAGCTACCCATGCCGCAACAACCGCGTGTCATCGAGTTAGCCGCCGTCGGTGGCGTCATCTTGATTGGTCTAGCTCTTAATATACTTGATCTCAAACGCATCAAAGTTGCAAATATGTTACCGGCATTGCTTATTGCACCTCTCATAGTTGCATTACTGAATATATACGGCATTCCACTTGATTTCGGACTAGGTGGACATTAGCATTTCACCTGACACAATGAAAATAAGCAGTAGACTCACTTTAATATGAGTCTACTGCTTATGGTAGCAGCTAAAAGAGCGTTATAATGCCCTTCTACGATTCGACATGACTAGATTCCAAACGAAAAGGATGATCGCTGCTACGATTAAAAGGTGAATAGCCCAGAACGTGATATGAACAACCAGACTGATGATCCAGAGAACAACTAATATCACGATAATAGCCCATAGAATATTCCCTAACATATTTTTCTCCTCTTCTCTTGCTCTCGTCATAAGAGCCTAATTTATCTATGTATGACACGAATTCCTTCTCTTTATAGATGCTGTTTTGCATAAATATTGCATGAGAATTTGATGAGTATATGCTGTGAACTCTGGAATGCTCAACTTGCCAGAAATTGCCAACTGCTGTACTCTATACAATGAACACATTTATTCTTCCGAAGTTATACGTGAAAATGAATTTTCGTGATGTAGGGGCGTAATTCATACGCCTGTGTACAAAATTCATTACACCTGTCTGAGCCATCATATACACACGGGCGTAATGAATTACGCCCCTACATAGCGATGATGTAAGGAGCATATATCTATGTCTGCTCGAACGCAGACGACACCTCAAACGGCAGCCGATGACATCTCTGCCCGTCAAAATGAGGCGATTGTCGTTGACCATTTTAGCAAAAGTTACGGCTCGGCACGAGTCGTTGATGATGTACAATTTACTGTCAAGCGCGGCGAGGTATTTGCCCTTCTCGGCCCTAACGGAGCCGGGAAGACAACAACCGTCGAGACGCTCGAAGGCTATCGTGTCCCCGATAAAGGAACGGTACGTGTGCTTGGCTATGATCCGATTCGGAATGCCCATGCGTTAAAGCCGCTCATTGGAGTGATGCTGCAACAAGATGGGCTGTACCCTGCACTGACTGCTCGTGAAGTGCTACACCTGTTCGCAGGGTATTATCAACATCCACAACATGTCGATGCGCTTCTGGAACGTGTAGGGCTTTCATCTGTGGCAAAAACGCGCTGTCGTCGGCTCTCTGGCGGTCAGAAGCGTCGTCTTGCGCTGGCTGTTGCGCTCATCGGCAATCCTAGCCTGGTATTTCTGGATGAACCAACAGCAGGCATGGATCCACAGGCACGCCTCGCCACATGGGAGATCGTGCGAGACCTCAAGCGCAACGGCTGTACTATTCTGCTCACAACACATCTTATGGACGAGGCAGAGCGACTCGCGGATCGCGTTGCCATTATTGATCATGGTCGTCTTATCGCACTCGATACACCTGCGAACATGACGGGAAAACAGAATGCGACGATTGTACGTTTCGTTGCTCCCTCTGGACTTGATACGGCACAACTCGCCGCGCTACCGTCTGCACAAAATATAGATGAGGTGCGTCCAGGCAGTTACGTCATGGAGTCTGAGAACGTTCCTGCCCTTCTCGCTGAATTGACGGCATGGATGCGTGACCACAATACCCTCCTCACCGAATTGCGCGTTGGGCATGGTTCACTGGAAGACCTGTTCCTGCGCCTCACAGGGTCAGAGGTGCGAGAATAATAGAGAATACATTATGACAACACATACAACACGACAAACGATTGATTACCAGACAGGGAATAGTCGTCCTGCGTCATTTCTCCAGCAGGTAGCGAATCAAGTACGCTACGAAGTGTTGCTCACGTTACGGCGAGGTGAGAACATTCTTGTAACACTTATTGTACCTGTCATGCTGCTTATCTTTTTCACATCGTTGAATATCGTACCAGCAGTCAACGGGAGTGCCATCAACTTCTTGTTACCAGGTATCCTTGCTATTGCAATTATTGCGGCTGGTATGGTCAATCTTGGTATCGCCACTGCCTACGAACGCTATTACGGAGTTCTGAAACGGCTTGGAAGTTCTCCTTTACCCCGTAGCGGATTGATTATTGCAAAAGTTATCTCGATTTTGTTACTGGAAATACTACAGGTTATCTTGCTTATTGGTATCGCGCTCTTGCTCTACAAGTGGCATCCTACGGGTTCGTTTCCTGTCACCGTACTTGCCATTGTACTCGGTACAGTGACCTTTGCCGCATTTGGTCTGGCAATGGCGGGCGCGTTGAGGGCGGAGTTGACGCTTGCAGGTGCAAACGCGCTCTTCCTTGCATTCATTTTGCTGGGTGGTGGCATTCTGCCATTAGATCATCTTCCGGCCCCGCTTGCCGCTTTCTCGGAGATATTGCCCTCAACCGCATTGACTCAGGCACTTCAAGCAGCGATGACACAGGGTGCTACATTTCCTGTCTTTCCCATATTTGTCCTTGCAGTATGGACAGTGATTGTACTAGCAGTGGCTATACGAACATTTAAGTGGGAATAGCATGTCACAGATAGGAAGCACATATATATGGTTATCGTTGTGTGATACTGTTCGTTCATGAACAAATCCAGCCACGTTGTAGGGACAGATTTATCACGTCCGTTGGTTTCCAATCACAGGCGAACGGACGTGATAAATCTGTCCCTACAACGTTGTCGGTATGCAACATAAAAAATCATCATTGGCGCACTACATAATTACCTGGAAGGTTTCCACACCCATTCATTCGGGCAAGTATAGTCCAGAACCGCCAGTTGTCCACTGTTAATATAACTAACAATAAACTGTGGAATACCAGAGCGTTGTGGCGAATTTTGCACATTGGGTAGTATGACAGAGATACCATCCAGTTCATGCACTCCTGCAATCATCAGATGAAAAGTTGACACTTTGCCAACCACAACATCAATACTAAAATTGACTGTTTGAGTTGAGGCATCATAATCGAGCAAGTGCGGTGTTACCGTATCCTGCGCTTTTCTGAATGGGTCTGTGAAGCTATAACCTGTCTTGTAAGGATTGCTTGCCGTCGCATGAGGAAAGGCAAACGCCTCCATACACAGATCATATTTATACGCGCTATTCGCGGTTCGTACCAGACTGATGTGTGGAACGATAGTCGCGGACTGATGCTGTCGTATAAGCACTACACTAACTGTGCTGGCGATTCCGGCTACGATGACGACAGCAACAATTGCAATGAGCAACCATCGTTTCATGGCACATCTCCCTATATGGTGCTATATTGTTGTTTCTCTACTCTGAACGCAATACAGAGCATACAACTAGGCCGTCATTTCACGAACAATGCGTTGCACACGCGCACCCTCTGCAAGCCCTTTCGTCTCCTTTGCCGCCAGTGGCATGACCTTTCTAAATTCTTTGCCATGCTCCTCGATGAGTCGCGCTACAATAGCTCGAATATCATCGTCGCTCATATCCGACGATGGAATGTATGGTTGTAGAATGTCTACCTCGTGCTGCTCTTTCGCCGCCAGGTCTTCTCGTTTGCCCTGCTTATATAAGGCAATAGCCTGATTGCGTTTCTTGACTTCTTGTGAAAGGACACGGAAACAATCTGCCTCTGTCAAAGGCTGACCATGCTCTGGATTATCTTTGTCTGTACGCGCCACTTCCAGATTATGAATCGCCCCCAGTGCCATACGCAACGTGTCAAGTCGCTGCTGGTCACGCGCTCGTTGTGCATCCTGAATATCTTTTCGCAAACGTTGCTCTATCGGAAACTCCTGTCGTGTCTCTGCCATATATGTATTTACCTCTCAGTACAATTATTCCAATTTTCAGTATACTACATATGGCTATCCCCGAAAATTTGTTTGAATTTAAGCGTTTTACGTGCGTAGTATATACAAGAAGTTATTTGCAATCAGTATACCCAGAGGAACACCATGAAACAAGGACGAACTTTATTTTTGCCTGTCTTGTGCCTGTGCTTTTTCCTACTCGTCGGTCTCGCCGGATGTGGTAGCGTGACCCAGGCCGCCAGTACGCAGACGAAGCAAACGCTAGCCCCTGCGCCTACTACGCCTGCTGGCTACATTCCTGTGTATGTCACGCTTTCAGACTTCAAAATCTCGTCATCGTTGACCGAGTTCAAAAAGACCGTTCACTATTTTTTCATCATTACGAACAAAGGACAGGCTCTACACGAGTTTATGATTGTTCCACCTATGATGGGTGGACACATCACAACCCAGTATATGCAATCTATGTCCTTTGCCGTCATCGAAAATATCTCACCCGGCGAGACAAAAACGCTGGAAATGACCTTTCCAAAGAATGCGTATCCTGACCTTGAGTTCGCCTGTCACTATGCAGACCACTATGCGAAAGGAATGCACCTCGAAGTACACCTTATCTCGTAGTTGTGACCCACATAGCTCACGGTGTTAGTAGGCCACGCCCATACGCCTCTCTAAGAAACGCGAGAAGAGTGCGAGTGGATAACAGATAATCAGGAATATTAACGCGCCGAAGACATACACAAACAACTGCCTGAACGGTTCTGATGATAGAGGACTTGCAAGGGCAGTTGTTGTCTCCTGTAACTCGATAACGCCTCCGATGACGGAGAGCAGTGCGCTATCCTGCACAAGCGTGATGAAGTAATTGGTAAAGGGTGGAATAGTGATACGCACCGCCTGTGGCAAAATGATGTGACGCAATGTCTGTCCCGGTGACATACCGAGACTCATTGCAGCTTCTCCCTGACCCTTATCAACCGATTCGATGCCAGTACGAAACACCTCGGTAAGATAGGCTCCATAATTGAAGCTTAATCCAAGAATACCATAGAATGCTGCATCGAACGTTTGTTGATCAGGAAGTAAGCTATTATTTTGCAAAGCCGTCATCACGGAATAAGCAATATTGAACGGGTCGAAGCCAAGATTGGAGAGAGCCGCACTCACCCCAAAGCCCCAGAGTAGAAGCTGAACGAGAATAGGTGTGCCACGAATAACCTCGACATAGACAAGCGCAAGCCAGCGTATCGGCGCAAATTTTGAGAGACGCCCAAGAGCACCGATGAAGCCAAAAATTGTCGCAAAGAACATACTGATGAGCGAAATAACGACGGTGATAACTGCTCCTTGAACCAGCACAGGCAGGTCAAGCAGCCATGTAGCTCGGTAAAAGTACAGGTAATAGAGAAATGCCAGTATGCCTATCGCAAGGAGTACATAGAAGCCGTAGTTGAGCGCAAGAACGCCGGGGCGCGTATAGCGTGTACTCCGCCTATCATCAAAACTTGAAGCACGTGTACTTCGTCTTTCAGGAGATAATAACATCCTTATGCCTCTTTCTACAGTGCCGCACGTAATCGACGTTCAAACGTCCGAGCAAAGAACGAAGTGGGAAGACTCAAAATCAGGTAGAGCACAATCGCCAGTGCATAGAGGGGCAAAGGATTGCTCCCGTTATGGATACGCCAGAAATCAAGTTGCGAGGTTAACTCCGAGCCAGCAATCACGCTGATAACGGCGGAATCTTTCAGCATGTATATAAAATCATTGACGAATGGCGGTATCATGAGTGGTATTGACTGCGGAAATATCACGCGCAAGAAACTTTGTCTCTCCGTTAAACCAAGTGAAAGTGCCGCCTCATTCTGTCCTTTATCAACTGAAGCAAAGCCAGCACGAAATACCTCAGCTTCATAAGCAGAGTAGTTAATAGCAAGCGTTGCAATACCAGCAGTCCACGCATTATCGAGTGTTGCAACATTATAGACAGCAAGGAGCGCACTCAATCCATAATAAATGAGGAAAATCTGCGCGATCATCGGCGTACTACGTATCACTTCGATATAAATACGTGCAGGTGCTTTCAGCCATGTATACGGCGAATCGCTCATAAGTGCGAGAATAATTCCCAGAATGAGCGCGAGCGCAAATGAATAGATAATTGTGTTCAGCATGCCATGAAGAAAATCGGGAAGAGCCTGTAGAATAAGACCCATGCATCAACTCCTTCTCCATAATAGAATTTTGACCTGTTCAACCACTCGCACAATGAATTGTGCCACTACATGTAACACCTTGATGACCGGCTCAACCACTCGCACAATGAATTGTGCCACTACATCCTTTTTTATGAAGCATTTAACGTCTCGCACAATGAATTGTGCCACTACATACTCTTTTATGAAAGCTTAGTTGAAACCCCCTCTCGCACATGAAAGGGGGTTGGAGAGAAGTAGCCAGTTGTTGCTCGTCAGGAAATACTACATGATACCAATCGAGGCTTGTTGGTCATTCCACATTTGCCACTTCATGTAAATTTGCTTGAGCGTTCCATTTTTCTTGAGAATGGCGAAAGTCTGGTTGATTTCAGGAAGCAATTTCATCGCATTTGGATTGCTCTTATTGAAACCTACATAATAGTTATCAAGATAAATGGGGCTACCGAGCAGTTTCAACTGTGGAATAGGTGTGGCACCCGGCCCTGTTCCCAGGATGTAGTAGGCGGCGATAGGGAAATCCAGGAAGAATGCGTCAATCTTCTTTTGCACGAGATCGCTGAACGCGATGTTTCCGGAATAGGATTTCACATTGATTTTGGGGTCTTGCTTCATCAATGTCTCGGCGAGATAGCCTGAACCCGTACCAACGGTGTAGCCTTCCAGGTCTTTCACTGAACTGGGCGTCACATTGGCAAACCGTGCATCGTCCTTACGCACAATCACCTGCTGTCCATAGCGATAGTACGGATCAGAGAAGAGTTCAGTTTTTTCACGGTCTGATGTTTTTTCCCAGCCATTCATCACCATGTCAATCTGATTTGCCAGCAGAGACTGTTCAAGGTTTGCGTAACATACCTCAATCTGCTTCTGGGAAATACTCATCAGTTTAGCCATAGCAGCCGCAATCTCGACCTCAAAGCCAATGATTTCACTGGGATTACTGGGATTTTGAAAGACATACGGCGCACCGCTCACGTAGTCCGCGCCCCACTGCAATAAACCAGGAGTTTTCAGACCATCGCTTGCTATGGGGGTAAAGCCTGGTGCTGCTGTTGGCGTTGGTGCAGTTGCAACGTTCCCTCCACAGGCAGCAAGCAGGAGTTCGAGCGTTCCTCCCACTGCAAGGAGACTTCCCGTCTGGCCTACACGCTTCAACAGCGTTCTACGGCTAAGTTCGTAAGACATGATACTTACACCTTTCTAATAGTCGCATGACGAAATATTCAGGGTATAAAATTGGCGTGGCCCTCTGATTACGGTAACACAGAGAGGACACGCTCAAGGAAGAGTTGTGTTCTTTTTTCTTTAGGATGCCGAAATAGCTCTTCAGGATCGCCCTGTTCAACGATAGACCCTTCGCTCATAAAGACTACGCGGTCTGAGACATCACGCGCGAATTGCATTTCATGTGTCACGACGACCATCGTACTCCCCTCGTAAGCAAGGTCTTTCATCACTCTGAGTACCTCGCCCACCAGTTCCGGGTCCAATGCCGAGGTTGGTTCATCAAAGAGCAGAGCGCGAGGTTGCATCGCAAGGGCGCGAGCAATAGCGACACGTTGCTTTTGACCACCGGAGAGGCGACTTGGATATACATCTCGCTTTTCAGACAAGCCAACCTTTGCAAGCAGCTTCTCACCTAACGCTACTGCTTGATCCTTTGGCATCTTTCTCACAAGGAGAGGGGCTTCGATGACGTTTTGTAGCACTGTCATATGTGGGAAAAGATTGAAATTTTGAAATACCATGCCAAGTTCGCGGCGGATGGAACTCAGTTGCTTTGCAGATGCATTGGAGTCGAGCTTCTCACCATGAATAAAGATATCACCGCTCGTTGCCTTTTCCAGACCATTGAGGCACCGAATAAGCGTACTCTTTCCTGAACCGCTAGGGCCAATCAAGGCCACCACTTCTCGTCGGCGGACACTAAAGTCGATATCCTTAAGAACATGCTTCTCACCAAAATATTTGTTTAACTTGTCTGCTTGAATAACTAAATCGCCTTCGACAGGCTTAATCGAAAGAGGGCCGCTCTCCGGTACAGGTAGGGGAACAGCACTCGCACTTATGTTATCTTCGGAGTTCATAAATACGCTCCTTATGTGAAACGGTTGCGTGGCAGCCAGCGATGATACAAGGTGGGTAGCACCATCGCTCTACAACAACGTTTTATGTTGAGGTTAAGTATAGACATCTCTCTATTTTCTGTCAAGCAGAATGTAAATGATAACGAAACAGGCATAAAATATGCTACACTAGAGCAAACGAAGCGTAGCACGAAATACTTGCAGGTACACAACTATGCCATTTTTAGACACAGGCCATACTACCCTATACTACGATATCTCTTCCACAAATGTCACGAGTTCCGCAACAACGCCTTCTCTCCTGCTCGTTCATGGATTCATGGGAACGCCTCAAAGCGATTTCAAGGCTCAGTTGCCACTCCTTACACCATACTATACTGTCATTATGCCTCACCTGCATGGTTCTGGACTTTCTTCCCATCGCACAACATATACCGTTAATTATTATCGAGAGGATGTTGCCGACCTGATAGCGTTGCTCGATACATTGCATCTCGAAAAAGTCTATGTGCTTGGTTTCAGCGATGGAGCGACTGTTTCTCTCCTGCTCGCCGCCCTTCACCCTTCGCGTCTCGCCGCGCTTGCCATTCTCGGCGCACAGGCGACGGTGAACGAGCGTGACGTGAAAGCTATTCGCTCCTGGCTCCTCGAAAAACCACTTTCCGAAGAATGGCAGCAGGAATTGGCACATCTACACGGAGACCCATACTGGCAATCACTGCTACCGCTTTATGTACAGGGACAAGAGAAGTTGGTCGAAGCAGGTGGAATCCTGCTCAGTGACGAAGAACTTGCTGAGATTCGTTGTCCTACCTTACTGATGCACGGAGTGCGTGACCGCATTGTCTCTGTCGAATATGCCCATACACTGCACGACCATATTTCCCATTCACACCTGCTCCTCTTCGATGCTGGACATGCTGCACATATACGTTGTGAGGCGAAATATACTGCGACCATTCTGCGCTTCTTCCTGAATCCTCATACTTTTTCACTATGAACAAGCAATCTTGCATTGAATATGCTATCCTATCTGTGAGACTGGAAAGGACGTAGAGAGCGTGGCAATAGATAAAACCGTGAGCAACGTAAGCGGCAACATCGCAATTATCATACCGGCATTGAATGAGGAAGGCGCACTGCCTCCATTACTTTCAGAAATTCCCGACAATGTACGATGGGTTATTGTGGTTGATAACGGTAGCACCGATGGAACAGCTACTGTAGCACAAAACGCAGGAGCCATTGTCGTACCAGAGCCGACACGCGGCTACGGGCGAGCCTGCCTCACAGGACTACAGGCAGCAATAAATATGGGCGCAGACATCGTTGTCTACATAGATGGCGATGGAAGTGATGATCCGGCAGACCTGCCGATGATGCTTACACCTCTTCTCGAAGGACACGCAGATTTCGTCATTGGTTCTCGCGCAGGCATGAAAGCAGAACGCAACTCTGTGACGACTCAGGCTCGTCTGGGAAACTGGCTCGTTAGTAGTATCATTAGCTTGCTCTATGGGACACATATACACGATATTGGCTCTTTCCGCGTGATACGAACAGCAGACCTCGTGGCACTTGACATGCGAGAAATGACCTACGGCTGGCCTGTTGAGATGGTCGTCAAAGCGGCTCGCGCTCACTACCGCATCCTCGAACTTCCAATACATTATCGTCGCCGTAGTCATGGTCGCTCAAAGGTCGCAGGAACGCTTGCAGGAAGCATCAAAGCGGCTTATTTTATGTTGAGCGTCACATTCCGCTATGCCTGGAACCCAGCAACGAAACGCGCAGTATCGACAACAGTAAAACATTCCTGAGTTCAAAACGTGTTCAATATAGGCCATCAATGAGATGAAAAAGGAGAAATGTGAGTAATCAGGAACAAACACCCGATATCGCCGTCGTCGTCATGGCTCGCTATCCAACGTTAGGACAAACGAAGACACGTCTTGCTCGCACTCTCGGTGACAACGACACGGTATATCTCTATCGTGCATTCCTCACCGACCTCATACAACATCACGCGAGTCAGGCATACACGCTGTGTTGGACATATACGCCCAACAACGTTGACTATCAAACGCTTGTCGAAGCAATGGCACACGGTGTCTCTGCTTCGGTTCAGCATATGCGCTATTTTCCGCAGCAGGGAGCCGACTTAGCAGAACGGCTTCATTATGCTTTTCACTGGACACACGACCAGGGTTATCAGCACACCTTCGTCATCGGCTCCGACTCGCCACAAATTCGCTCGGAGACGATTGCACATGCTCGCACTGCACTCGATGAGGCCGATGTTGTACTGGGGCCTTCCGATGATGGCGGCTACTATTTGATAGGCATGAAAAGGCCATATGATGTCTTTAGTAACATTCCTATGAGTACCTCTCGCGTCACAGCAATGACTATAGAGTCGGCACAACGTCAGGGACTTCGCGTACAAACCATCGAAACACTCTTCGATGTGGACGAAATGCCTGATTTACAGAGGCTTACCGCGCTGCTCAGGCAGGATCGAACGCTCGCACCCACAACCGCAGCTTATCTTGAACAGTTAAGGATGATTTCATGACCACAACACCCATCAATCCAACCACCGCAACGACACCTGTACACGTTCTGCCAACGCTTCCACGCTCTATCTATATCGAGCCGACGAGCCGTTGTAACGAATTTTGTCAACAGTGTCCGCGCACACTGCTCTCACGTGAGGATGACCGCGACTTGACCTTCGATCAGTTTCGCTACATCGTCGATCAATTTCCGGTGCTGGATCGCGTGGTGCTACATGGGCTTGGTGAACCTCTGCTCAATAAAGACCTGCCGAAGATGGTACGCTACCTGAAAGATCGTGGCACATACGTCCTGTTCAACTCGAATGGTATTGCGTTGACAGAAAAGCGTGGTCAATCGCTCAT
>DAIQNC010000008.1:835-5477 GCA_036788655.1 Ktedonobacteraceae bacterium | reverse complement strand
CAATGGATGGCTCATCACGCGAGATGTATGCTCATGTACGTGGCGTCGATGCCTTCAACAAAATTTGGCGCAATGTACGTGCCTTCATTGCCCTGCAAAAAGCGCAAGAGGCGACGACTCCACGTGTCTCCGTCTGGTTCACAGCCATGCGAGAAAATCTACATGAACTTCCCGGTCTTGTCGAATTGGCTCATGAAGCAGGTGTTCGTGAGGTCTATATGCAACGCCTTGTCTATTTTGAGTCGGGACTGGCAGCCTCGAAACAGGCACTCTTCCGCCGCTCCTCACAGGAGGAACTGGACATTGTGCGCCAATGTGAAGAGCGATGTAAAGAACTCGGTCTCTCTTTCAACGCCGCAGGCTCTGCAACACCCGTGCAAAGCCTGATACGCGACTTCGGAGAGCGTCCCTGGTCGGGTTGTAATCGCCCCTACTCACTTACATACATCACCTCAAGTGGAAACGTCCTCTCCTGCTGTTTCGCACCTTTCGGTCATCGCAGCGCACGAGAATACCAGGAAGAGCGCGTACTGGGCAACATTTTCAAGGAGTCTATCGCCGATATCTGGAAAGGCGAACGTTACGAGGCATTCCGCCGCGCCTTTGAGAGTGATCATCCCGCCCGTCATTGCTCACAATGCGGATTGAACTGGAGCTACTAGAGTAGTAGTTCGCCAATCGTTAATTGACGGATGCCATGTAGTGCCGTGATTCATCGCGGCGGTGAAAAGCATCACACAGTTCCCGTGATAAATCACAGCATTACATAGGAAAATCCATCACTCCAAATTCGTTGACTAGTAGTTACTGGACGAAGGCTATTGCTCGATTACGGGAGCGTTTCATCCCTTAGTGAATGCAAGTCGTGTGCCAATTGCTCTCTTCACTTCAACATATGTTCGTGCTTCATCAGCCATTAGCACCGAACGTTCTACAGTCCTATTCGATGAACAATTTGCATAGCATATCTCGACATGATGTGATACACTGGTCAGAATAACAACGTTACATCAGCATATTTACACATAGGAGAGCGGCACACATGCCCAGTGATATCATTTACTATTTGACCTTTTATCTCATTATCCCGGTAGCATATATGGCTGTCATCGGGCCATTAGAGACCCTTTTTCATGAACTGGGACATGCCATCGTCAATCGGGTTCAAACGCATCAACCTGTCCATGTCTATCTGGGTCTCATTCCGCCTTACGATCAGCTTGGTGATAGCACGCTTCGCCCTCATCGTACATGGGTGGTGACGCTCTGGCACATCACCTTCTACCTGCAACCATTCAGTGGACCTGTCGGATTTACCTACTGGGAAGCTGAGGCTCCTGACCAAATCTGGACCTATCTTACTGGCCCACTCGTCTCGCTATTGCTTGGTATTATCCTCAGCGTCATCACGTATCTGTCGCGCTCCCATACACACTCGTTCTCCATCGTGTACTATATCTGGCAGGTCGCTGCTATCTGTGCCTTCGCACAATTCGCGCTGTCCCTCATTCCCATGCGCTACCCATCATGGTTTGGTCACTATGCTGGCTTGCCCAGTGATGGCTACAAACTGCTTCAGTTCATCCGTAATCGCAAGAATATACAATCTCAGTACAACGGTCAGAGCAATGGCATGAACAACATGAACGGCATGGGTAATTTTAATGGCATGAGCATGAGTATGGGTGGTATGAACGGCATGAACAGCATGGTTGGCCCGGACGATGTGACCGAGCTAAACGACATGAACGATCTGGAAGTCTAATCCTGTTCAGCTTCACTCTGCGATACTATCCAGTGTTTGAGAACGGAGACTAATTCGTCTGGTTCCTCAATGAAAACCATATGACCGGAGTTCTCGAACACATGAAGTTGTGCATTGGGCAGCTCTCGCGCCATCGTGACCGCGCCCTCCATTGGCGTTACCCAGTCATAACGCCCCTGCAAGATGAGTGCTGGCGTCTTGATGGTCGAGAGATACGGACGCAAATCATATTCCTTGCTTAGTGTACCCATCATGTAGGTCGCTATGTCCATATTCATCGGCACAGTATTATAGAGCGCGTCGAGATACTCTGGCTTGTAGCCTTGATGCCAGTACAGAGGCATAATCTCGCGCTCGAAGCGTTGCAACTCCTCATCGGTAGCCTGCCCTGTTGACTCACGATAGGCGATCTCGCGTAGCTCTTTGCCATAGTCGCCACCCACCATCTGTTCAAGGGCGTCGAGATCGTACCCACCTGTCCATGCAGGAGACGTGTCGAATAGCACAATGCCCGATGCAAAATCGGGATGCCGATGTGCGATGCTGAGGGCGACAAATCCACCAAACGATTGTCCTAACACAATCGGATGCTCAATGTGCAACGCTTCGCAGAGCGCAACAATATCGTCCGCCATGATGCCAAGCTGATAATACTCATGTGTGTGACGTTCAGAGCGTCCACAACCGCGCTCATCGACATAGACCAGTTGCGCGACCTCGCTCACAGGATCAAGCCAGGGACGCAGGTAGTGATGGTCAAAGCCCGGCCCACCATGCAAAAGAATCATCGTAGGGCGTTGTGTGAATTGCTGAGGGGCATCGAGGCCACTTCCAACAACATCAAAAAACAGTGTTGTCCCATTGACGTGCAATTTCATAAGAACTTCTCCCCTGAACTTGAACTTATAGCTATCTTCTGTTGATACAACCGGCGCTGCCTTAAACGCGCCATGCCTTTGTCAGTTGCAACTTTCTTTCTTAATCTCATTAAGAGCAAAACACACAGCAACAATGCCTCCACCGAAGCAGATAGGGCTGTCGAAAGAGGAACAGCAAGAATAAGACGCACACCCAGAAACGTATGGAGAAAGAGCAAAATCAAGCCATAGCGCACAGCCAGTGCAAGAATGCCTGTAAAGAGCGGTGTTCGTGTATCCTTGAGTGCGATAAAACCATTGGCAAACAATTGACCCGCGATTATTCCAGGTAGACCTACAACATATCCCGTCAGAGCCAGATAGGTAAGCAACGATGAATGCCCTTTGAATGCGCCATGCTGGAAGATGAGATGAATAATAGGTTTGCCGAGCAACCAGATAATTAAAGCTGCCGGAAGCGATAAGAGTATAGATGCTCCCATCACTTTGAACGTTGTGAGGCGCATTCGCACATAACTTTTGTTTTCCGCTTGATTTGATAGATGCGGAAGGAGTGATTGACCGACGGCCTGTGCAATCAAAGCAACAGGAAGTGCATACAACAACTGAGCATTTTGCGTGGCGGCAAGACTGGAATGGTCAGGAAGATATGAGATAAATGCGGTATCAAGAATCGGCCCGACTGAACCAACAAGAACTGCCAGAGAATTTGGAATGAGCAACCCCAACACATCACGCAATCCTGGATCAGAGAGTTTCCAGTAAAAATAGTAATGCATACCCTGCTTGCGTAGTGCAGGAAACATCACTACCGTCTGAAGAAATGCAGCAGCCAGAATGCCGTAGGTCGGACCATAAATGCCGACACGGGGGACAGCTAGCGAGACGAGGAGACCTCCAATGAGTCCACCGTTGTATACAGCAATAGAGAGTGCGGATAACAAAAACTGCCGTTTGCTGTTAAGAATAGCCGTGACAATAGTTCCTAACCCTAGAATGAGGGGGTGAAACAATATCACTCTTGTTAGTGAAGTTGTAAGAGCCTGTTCAGAGGGTGAATAGCCAGGGACAATGATATGACTCACAAGCGTTGGTGCGAACCACTCCCCGATAAGGAGAAAAAGTGTCATAACAACGAGCATGACGTTGAAAACGAGACTGACAAGCTGCCAGACCTCTTTTCGGCTGCGCGACTTCTCATAGGCCACAAAGATGGGAATGAAGGCGTGCGTCAATGCTCCACCTGTGATAAGATCGAAGAGCGTTTCGGGTAGACGAGCAGCCGCGTAGTAGGCATTTGCTTCAGGACCTGTACCGAATAGTGCATTGAACAGCGACTGACGAATGATACCAAGTCCACGCGAAGCGAGCAAGGCACAAATCAACAGGAGCGAGGCTTCGACAATGCTAAAACGGCGTATTGCAGGGTCGCCACTCAAACGAAAACTTCTTAAATTGAAACGAAATGTCCTATCTTGCCAGAATGCAAAGGTATGCCAGGATATTTTTCCAGTTTTTTGTATATACTTTTCAGAAGATTGAGCATCAAGAGATTCGTTACTATCTTCTACCACGCTCTCATTTTCTCGCTCAGATGATAGAACAGCCTGTATTGTTTTTTTCCCTGTCTCTTCATGTGGCATAGGTATAGAATGGCCCTCCGAGCTTTTCTGAAATAAACGCTGTGATAGTCATGTATTTCCATTATAACCATCGTTGCTATCGCTGGCTATAAACACACGCAAAAGTACCTCTCTGTCCTCTTTGATGGTGTAGGATCTGGTTTATTACGTCCGTACAGCCCGATCAGACCTGTTCGCACGGACGTGATAAACCAGTTCCTACACCATCAAGAAAAAAGCACACAAAAAGGGCTGACTTTTCAGCCAGCCCTGTAACTATTCAGCTAAACTACTATGCCTGTACGCTATATTTTGAGCGACGGCGGCTGATAGAGCCACCCTTACGACCAGCAGCCTGTGCTTCTTCGCTCGTCCAT
>DAIQNC010000008.1:0-825 GCA_036788655.1 Ktedonobacteraceae bacterium | reverse complement strand
AAAGCATGAGCAGCTTTTCCGCCCTTACTGGCAATCTCGCGCTTCTTTTCGGGACTCATTGATGCAAAACCTCGGCCTCGTCCTTTTTGTCCTTGCATGATCTTTTCTCCTCTTTGAATATAGTGAAGTATTCAGACAAAGTGTTTATTGTTGCTGTGGTGATGTATACATCCGCCTACATGCCCCTCACGTTGCCTGCACCATTCAGCCACCTGTCACTCTCTGGCAAGTGGGGTATCTCTCACACACAAAGCATAACAGGTACTTACGGAGAGTACAAGACCTCTGCAAAAAATATAAGCTTGCTTTAAGGTAGACTCAACCATTTCTAAGGAAAAGATGAGCTAACTATGCACAGACGATACTTTCTAGCTTAACTCTACCTTAGAGGAACTAATGTTTCTAAGATATTTCTAAGGTTTCTTTGCAAAGAACCAGTGGACAAAAGTTTATTCTACGTATTATTCGGGTGAAGCGGCGACCATAGTACGAATGAGTTTCGCCATATCGTCTACTGCGAAGGGTTTTTCCAGGAAGGCGACTTGTTGCTTTTGTAATTCTCCGGTATCGCCAAAGGCGGCGGCGGTAGTCAAAATAATAGGTAACGTTTGTAGTTGAGGCTGCTCGCGTATCTGCCGAATGACCTCTGTGCCAGAAATGGACCCGTTGAGGCGCCAATCTACAATCAGCAAGTCAATGGGAGATGGTTCCTGTGGTGATAGCAGAGCTTGAAGGCACGTATCAGCATCAGGATAATTGGTAACGTTATAGCCCTCGTCTTGCAATACAAGGAGCAACATTTCCTGAATGGCGATATCATCTTCT
>DAIQNC010000007.1:0-17564 GCA_036788655.1 Ktedonobacteraceae bacterium | reverse complement strand
TTCTTCTCTTCACGTCCTCTTGCTCACGCTCGCGCTTTGGCGACCTCAGAGCGTTCGGTCATCAGTCGTAACATTCCGCGAGCAGCCAAAATTGCCACCACCACGCCGATGACACCCAGAGCCGATGCTTGTCCGATTTGGAACGAGGTGAAGGCCGAGCGGTAGGTGTAGTATGGCAACGTGTTGGTTGAGACACCGGGGCCACCTGATGTCGTGACATAAATCTCGCCGAAGGTTTGGAAGATGAAGATGGTGCCGAACAGGAGCGCAATTTCGTAGGCTTTTCGCAGTAACGGAAAGATAATCTGCCAGAACGTCGTCCAGGCAGACGCCCCATCGACCTTCGCCGCTTCCAGCACCTCATGAGGAATGGATTGCAGCCCTGCCAGCAAGACGAGCATCACAAAGGGCATCCATTCCCAGGCCACAATCAGAATGATGCTTTGCAACGGAAATGTCGAGAACCATGCCACTGCCGGAATGCCTGTCAGATGGATGGCCCAATCGATGAGTCCTGACGAGGGACTTAAAAAGAGATTTTTCCAGATGAGTGCCATCACCGAGGGCGTGACCAGAAACGGCACGGTTGCCAGGGCGCGTAAGACGCCGCGTCCCGGAATGGGCCGATTGAGCAGGAGAGCGAGAATCGTGCCGCCGATAAGGGCCAGCACCATTGAGCCGACCACTAATTCCAGCGTATTGCCCATCACAGGCCAGAAATTGGGATCATGGAAAAAGGCCGTGATGTAGTTCGCCAGTCCCACAAAGGGAAAGCCTTCGGATGGTACGAGCAGATTCCAGTCGTGCAAGCTGAACCAGACCGCCAGCAGAAACGGAATCTGTGTCAAGACAATCATATAGACCAGGGCAGGGATATGAAACCAGGAAGTCCTTTCCCCTTTGCCCAATTTCGGACGTGCTGAAACATCTCTGGCTATCGCGCCGACGCGCAAGGACTTCTGAGGCGGTTGAGCTACCTGACTCATAGACGTGTCCTTTCTTCTCTTTTGCCATAGTGTGGCTAGCAGAATGTGATAACGGACATTGAGTAAAAAATCCGAACAGTTGTGGAGTGGCTACAGGGTGTAATGAATTATACCCGTACATCGCATGATTGTCCCGAACATGCTCGATATTAGAACGTTTCCCATGATTGTCCCGAACATGCTCGATATTAGAGCGTTCCCCATGATTGCCCCGAACATGCTCGATATTAGAACGTTCCCCACGATGTGACATTCCACCAACGCTGACATGTACGGGTATAATTCATTACACCCTGTAGCCCAACCACTATGTCCACAATAATTCGTCAATGTCCATTATCACGCTCTGCATTTCCTCCATGCTCAAGTCGTTAATAGCCCTGCGTATTGCTGGCGTTGACTTGCGACGCCAGAATCTGGTCGGACTGTTGCAACGCTTGCGAGACCGACATCTTACCAGCCACCACCGCGCTCATCAGTTCACTTACTTGCTGCCCTGCTGACTCGAACTGTGGAATACCCACATATTGCACACCCTTATACGGCACGGGATTGAGCGTGGGCTGGTCAGGAGTTGCGCTATTGATGGAGTCCAGCGTGATTTGAGCAAACGGGGCTGTTGATTGATAATTGGGATTCTGGTAGATGGAGGCACGTGTTCCCGGTGGCACGTTTGCCCATCCGAAGGTCTTGCCAGCCAGTTGCAAGTAGTCCGAACTGGTGGCCCACGTCAGGAACTTGAAGGCGGCATCCTTGTTTTTGCTGGAGTTGACGATGCCGAGCGACCATGCCCAGAGCCAGTGGCTACCATTAGTGGTGACGGCGGTTGGTGCGTAGACATAGCCGACATTCCCTGCGATTTTGGACTGTGACGGGGTTTCCAGTGTGCCACCAAAGGACGTAGCATCATAGAACATTGCGCCCTTGCCCTGCGTCATCAAGTTGAGGCACTCCTGCCAGCCAGAGGTCGAAGCACCCGGCTCGCCATATTTCTGTAGGAGGGTGGCGTAGAGCGTGACGGCTTGTTGCACTGCCGCCGTGTTGAGTTGCGGCTGCCATTGCTGATTGAACCACTGTCCTCCGAAGGTGTTAATCATGGTATCGAGGGGAGCCATGTTCATGCCCCAGCCGGACTGACCACGTAGCAGAATACCGACTGTGCCTGTCGAGGGATTATTGAGTTGCTGTGCGAACTGGGTGACTTGACTCCACGTGGGATGTAGAGGCATGGTCAGGTGATGTTGCGCGAAGATTTGCTTGTTGTACATCAAGAAGCTGCTCTCAGCGTAGAACGGCACGGCATAGGGGTCGTTCTGATAGGAAAGTGATGCCATGACGGGCTTGAGCAGATCATTGTAGTTATAGCTGCTCTTGTCGGCAGCAGACATTTTGCTGAAGTAGGGAGCGAGATCGACAATCCAGCCGTTGTGCGCCCAGATGGGCGTCTCATAACTGCCAATGGTGGCGATGTCGAACTTGCCAGCATTTGTGGCGACATCCTGCGTGACTTTGGTTCGCAAATCGTTTTCTGGCAGCGTGACGAAGTTGACCTTGATAGAAGGATTCTGTTTCTCGAAGACCTGTGAGGTGAGTTGCTCCATCTGCACCATCTGCGAATTGTTGACGGTAGCAATAGTGAGTGTCGTAGTTCCACCCGAAGTTGTACTCGATGGGGAACAGGCCGCAAATGCGGTCATTAAAAGAGCAAGCCCTGTAAGAATAGCGATGATCCGTGTAGTAAGCTTCATGGTATAACCTCCATGCGAAGCACAATAGACACAGGACAACACGATGTGTGCTTGTAAATACGATATTACAGGAAGAAGACAAATGCCCTAAATGCTCAAAGTCCTCCTTTCAGGGTGTGTATATTATCTGTCGTCTGCGATGAATCGCTAGACGAGTTTCTGGTAGCATAGCGCACATCCGCGATGAATCGCCGGACGACAGATAGGAATGGCAAGTTTACAATAAACGTTTGTCTGACACATGCCGCGATAAATCAGCGGACGACAGATAAGGATGTATGGTAGTAAAACAGTCGAAAGGAATGAGATTAAGGTAGAAAGGGGAAGCACGTTACCGGAGGGCCGTATACTCCCTCGCAAGCGTAACATATCTTCCTGAAAAGGGGTCGTGTGCTGGCAAAAATAGTGTTACTCATCGTGGTATTCTCCTACCTCTCTCATCGGTGAGAGTGAGAGTGAGCAAATGAGCCTTCATATGGAGGCTATTCAAACTCGAGAAACGATGGAAGAAGTTCTTCCAGCTCCAGCGCGATGATCTAAAATTCTTAGAAAAACGATTAGCTAATCGTTTTTCTAAGAATACATAGTTTTTTCTCATTTGTCAAGGCTTTCGAGATGGAATTTTTCAAACGCCCTTACAGAGGGACGTTTGCTCGCTTGACAGAATAAAGGAACTTATGATAAGTTCAGTTCAAGAACCTGCGAGCCTAATAACGCTGGAAGGCAGGCACTATCTATCCCCTTGCTATGTAGGACTGAGAGGAAACCATATGGCGATGTCTACTGACCGTGCGATAACGATTAAAGATGTCGCTGCTCATGCTGATGTGTCCGTTGCAACGGTATCCGCTGTTATTAATGAAAACAAGTACGTGAGTCCCGAATTAGTGCAACGAGTACAGGCCAGTATCGCTATGCTGGGCTATCAGAGGAACAGTTTTGCGCGTGGCTTGAAGACGCAATTAAGTCATTGTATTGGTCTTATCATCCCCGACCTTGCAAATCCCTTTTACACAAATATTGCGCGTGGTGCGGAAGATGTCGCACATGCGCATAACTACTCATTAATTCTCGGCAACACTGATGACGACCCTGAGAAAGAGAAAAAATATCTGCAATTGCTGGACAGTAAGCAAGCGGATGGTCTCATCATCGCTGTGACGAATCATAGCTATGCGTATCTTCAATCGCTCCCCATTCAGAATCTCGCGCTGGTGAGCATTGATCGTTCGCTGTTTGATTTAGGAATTGACACAGTGCTGGTGGAGAACAAAGAGGGGGCGAAAAGTGCTATTGAGCATCTCATTTCCCTCGGTCATAGACGTATTGGCCTATTGACGGGGGCGCGTGGCATAGCACCGACCGAGGAACGTCTACAGGGATATACCGAGTCTCTCGAAATGCATGGCATTCCCATCGACCCTGCTCTTATCGTCACGACAAGCGCACGTGTCGAGGGTGGTGAGTTGGGCGCGTCGAGGCTTCTGAGTCTCGCAGAGCCACCCACTGCGATTTTTTTGATGGATGGCACGATGACGATTGGTGCGCTCCAAACGATAGAGCGGCTCGGCCTACGTTGCCCGGAAGACATAGCTATTGCCAGTTTCGACGATTTTGTGTGGGCATCAGTCATGAGGCCGCGCCTCACCGTTGTTGACCAGCCAACGTATGAAATCGGTCAACAGGCTGCACGTCTCCTTTTCGACAGGTTGCAGAATCGGGAACGCGCCCCGAAAGAGGTACGTCTGCCAACAAAGTTTATTATTAGAGAGTCGAGCGGAGCATCACTAAGAGCTTCTCCGAACACCCTCTGACATCCACGAGGAATGTCACTACATCCCCTGACATCCACGAGGGATGTCACTCCAGGGAACGTTATAACAACGGCTTCGTTGCTTTCAATGAAAACATCAGCGGTAACACGTCGCGTTTTGTTTCATCCTTTATCCACCAGAGACCGTTCTCATCCTTGACCATGCCAACCGCTGGCAAGCACTCCCAGGCGCAGAAGGGGTGTTCGTGGAAGAAATCTATGAGCAGCCCTGCTGAAAGTAGGGATGTCAATATCTCGCTCACGGTATGATTCCAGCCATACGATACTGTGTGTATCATCTGAGCGTCCTTATCGGCGTAGGTTCCCTGCATATCGTCTCTGATTGGTTCATGCGAAAAATACGGATCGTATCCATTCAAACCCTCTGTCTTCTTACCTATTGTCCACATAAACGGCATGAAAGGGTGTCCATCAGCGATATAGAAGAATCCACCTGGCTTGAGATACTTAGCAATGATTTTCCCCCAGGGCATCAAATCGGCAAGCCACCATATTGCGCCATACGAGGTGTACACGATATCGAACTTCTCTGAGGTTGGAAGAACCTCTGGCAGCCTGTAGATGTCGGATTGCACAAACGTTGCATCTATTGCAAGCTCTTTGCTCAATGCGCGTGCTGTCTCAATCGCTTCACTGGAAAAATCTGCCCCTGTCACAGTTGCGCCCAATCGTGCCCATGAAAGCGTATCCATGCCGAAGTGACATTGCAGGTGCAGCAGCGATTTTCCATTGACATCACCTACTTCATCGAGTTCAAGCTGGTTCAGTTTCAATTTACCAGCTTTGAACGCTTCGACTTCATAGAACTCGCTGTTCACGTGGACGCCCACGGCCTCGTCCCACCACTGCTGATTGGCGGTTGTGTATTCGTTCATGATGCTATTTCCCTGTATGCGATATATTTCATCTATGTTATACTCAGTATAACACTTTGATGCGCTTGAAGATGAGAAAACAAGGAGAAGACCTATGGAGATGCCAGAATACCGCAAGTGGATTACCTCGAATCCCAATGTCTTGTTCGGAAAACCAGCTATCAGAGACACACGCATCCCTGTCGAGTTGATTCTTGATGAATTGGCAGGGGGAATAACAATGGAAGAGCTGATCGAAGCCTACCCACGCTTAACTATCGAAGCTGTGCATGCAGCACTTGCGTTTGCCGCTGATACGGTCAGGTCAGAGGTTGTTTATCCGCTTGAACCACTTGAGCAAGAAAGTTACCTCGAACATTCGTGCAGTGGCAAGCAGGGTGTAATGAATTATGCCCGTACATCGCATGATTGCCCCGAAAATGCTTGATACCGGAACGCTCATCATCTCCCACGTTCCAACCACGCTGAAATGTACGGGCATAATTCATTACACCCCTTCCCCACTCCACAAACATTCAATTTCCTTTATCAATCTCCATCATTACGCCCGTGATACATCACGGTACAACATAGGTTATGCATTCGCTGTAAATGTAATCGTCACCACAACTTTGTTTTGCGAGATGGCGATGTTCGCAAGATTCGGCGGCTGGATACCGAAGTCGGTCATGTAGAGCGCGGTGGTTGCGGTTCCCGTGATGGTATTGCCGACGACTTTGCCCTGCACATCGAAGACCTCTTTATTGGTTTTACCATGCATCGTCATGTTGCCCGTCAGTTGAAAATGGACGCTTTGTCCATCCGTATAGCTCGATGGCAGACGCTGTGTACTGATGGAGACGAAGGTGGCATAGGGGTACATATCCGTTTGCAGGGCGTTACGGCGTACATAGTTGTCGCGCATCGTCGAGTCCGTTTGTAATGTTCGCAAATCGACCTGGATATTCATGCCCTCGACAGTCGGTGATGGGCCTGTATGCACTTTGAAATTTCCCGTCACTGAATGCGTCGTGCCAACGGCATCGTTATTTTGCTTGCCCTCGAAGATGAGGTTTTCGTAGACGCTGTAGGATGCTGTCGTTTGCGAAGAGACAATATTGAAAGTGCGTGCGTTCGATGAAGTCGTGGTTGTTGTGCCGCTACTGGATGGCGCGGTCACGGGTTGCGTCGTTCTCTTGCTCACGTTGCTACTTTCTAATACGCTACTCAAGCCCATTCAGGCATTGACGATAGCAGCGAGCCGCATGGAGCGACGAGGTTTGTGTTTACGCTGCCTGTGGCATTGTCTTAAATGCTATTATGAAGGCTAGAAAAATAAATATAAAATTTCTGATAACCATTTGTATCTGTGGAGAGGTATGCTATACTCTGTACAATCTCTTCATCCAACAGAGAGGCTACGAAAGTAGTAGAGGATGGAAAAGGTAGACATATGGTTACGTCCAAAAAATCTGTAGTCAAGAAAAATATACATTCTGGTACGACAAGTCTTGAAGAAAAGCTCTGGTCGGTAGCCGATAAATTACGTGGTCATGTGGAAGCTTCTGAATATAAGCATATCGTGCTAGGATTAATCTTCCTGAAATATATTTCGGATGTATTTGAAGAAAGTCGTGAAAACCCTCACGAACTACCAGGTATTTCAGTATTTCAGAAGAAAGATGTATCTCAAAACGCTTTTTGTATTCCAGAAGAAGCTCGGTGGTCATATCTTGAATCTCATGCAGAGAATGCGGAGCTTGCCAGCATGATAGACCATGCGATGACGGTTATTGAGGAAGCGAATGTGCCACTTCGAGGTATATTTCCTAAAAATTATGCCAGACTTTCTCAACATAATCATCGTTTAGCCGAATTGATAAAGCTCATCGGAACTATAGCATTAGGGGATAGAGATAGCCGTTCAAAAGATATATTGGGGCGTGTTTATGAATATTTTCTAGGGCGTTTTGCGAATATGGAAGGAAAAGGTGGAGAGTTTTACACTCCACAGTCGGTTGTCAAGTTGTTGGTGGATATGATAGAGCCTTACAAAGGTTCTGTATATGACCCTTGTTGTGGTTCGGGAGGAATGTTCGTTCAATCCGAAAAGTTTGTTCTGGCTCACGGAGGCAAGAGAGAAGACATCTCGATTTATGGTCAAGAGATAAACCCTGCTACATGGCGACTGTGTAAAATGAATCTCGCTATGAGAGGCATTGATGGAGATATAGGATTACAGCCAGCTGATAGTTTTCATCACGACCTTCATCCATTGCATAAGGCTGATTTTATTCTTGCCAATCCACCTTTCAACATTAGTGACTGGGGGGGTGAACGCTTACGTCAAGATGTAAGATGGCGTTATGGACTTCCCCCTGCTGGTAATGCTAACTTTGCCTGGGTACAACATATAGCGCATCATCTTGCACCTTCCGGGGTCGCTGCCTTTATACTGACAAATGGCTCGTTATCAGGCAATCAAGAAAGTGAGATACGTCAGGCTCTCGTTGAAGCAGACCTTATAGATGCCATTGTTGCACTTCCACCTAATCTCTTTTACAACACACAAATTGCTTCGTGCATCTGGATACTCGCTAAGAATAAGCAAGACCCTCGATTTAGAGATCGTCGTAAATCAATGCTCTTTATGTATGCTTACAATCTTGGGCAAATGGTTGATCGTGTGCATCGAGAATTAAGTGATGAAGATATTGCCGCAATTGTGAATACGTATCATTCATGGCGAAGCAAGGAACATCAGAGTGTATACAAAGATGAACCCGGATTTTGTAAAAACGCAAGTACAGACACTGAAAGAAGATGATGAGGGAAGTGCCGATAGCAGTGCAACTGTAATGTTGCAGGAGGAAGAAATCCCACAAGATTCGGACGATGATGTTTCTCTTTAGGGTACAAGGAACCTACTTATGCTCAATCCGCTCTACGACAACTACAGCATCATCCCACAGTATGCCGATTATTCGTCACCACGCCTGTTGCTTATTCAATCCGGGCAGGGTTGGACGTTGCCTCGCCACAACTCCGACTTCGAGAGTGAGATAAACACCCTCATGCGCGAACAACTTGGCCTCACAACGACCTTTCTCTACATTGCCTATGACCGCTATAAGGGTGACGACAATGATGAGCGTGAGGAGAAGCATCTGGTCTACGCGCTCGAAAACCATAGTCCCGGTGTCGAGCCGCGTGTGGGCAAGTGGATGAGCCGTGAGGATATTGCACAACTCGATTTGCTTGTACCTGAGCATCGTCCTGTCATCAAGGTGTGGTTTGATGAGATGGAGCATGGTTCGCATGAGCAACGTCTTCCCTGGATGTATGCTGGTTGGTACGACGGTGCAGTGGCGTGGATACGTGAACAGACGGTGGCACTGGGATATACGATAACGGGCGATATCCAGCAGGTGAAGGTGCGTGTCTGGTCAGAGGTCATGCGTGTATCAACAGATAAAGGTATCGTGTACTTCAAGGCGGTTCCGGGGTACTTTGCGTATGAGCCACCGATGACGCAGATAATCCATCTCTATGCTCCGACGCAAACGCCGCCTGTGCTTGCCGTTGATGAGCAACGCCTGTGGATGCTGATGCGAGACGCTGGAACAGTGATGCGTGGTGAACGTGACCCGAAACGTTGGGAAGCAATGCTGCCACTGTATGCTCAATTGCAGATGAAGCTTATCAACCATGTGGATGAACTGCTTGCGGTTGGCGTTCCCGATGGTCGCCTGATGAAGCTGCCACAAGTGTATAAGCGTATTCTGGCGGACAAAGAATTGCTCTTACTCGGTCAAGAGAAGGGACTGCCGATGCATGAGTATGAGCAATTGCTGTCTATGACGCCACAGGTAGAGGAGATGTGCGCGAAGCTGGCGAGCTACAACATTCCTGAGACACTGCACCACGACGACCTGCACGGCAATAATGTGTTGTGGAACGGCGAGACGTATATCTTTTTCGACTGGTCGGATTGCGCTATCACGCATCCGTTTTGCTCGCTGTTCATCGTCTTGCGTGTCGCAAAATTTGTGTTGAAGTTCGATGAGGAGACGCAAAACCGCTTGATAACCGCATACCTCATGCCCTGGACGCGCTATGCCCCGATGGAGCAGTTGCGTGAAGCGTTTGCAATTGCTCATCGTCTCGGTGCATTGCTGCGTTCCTGGACGTATTATTACTTGATAAAAAATCTGGAACCGTCGATGCGTGGGGAATTAGAGGATGGGTTGCCCTATTTCTTGCGTGTGTTTCTGGGAACGGAATCGTTGTAGAGGCGTTATTCTATAACGCCCCTACGACGTGCCGACGCGAAGCTATCCCTTGAGTCCGCTTTGTTTGTAGCCTTCAACGATATAGCGTTGCAGGATGAAGAAGACGATGACCAGAGGCAGGATAGCGATGGCAGTGCCAATAAAGAGTTCGTGCAGGTTGAGTACCTGTGCATTCAAGTAGTTGGAGAGGACGACCTGCACCGTATAGGCCGAGGGGTCTTGCCCGATGACCAGGGGCCAGAGGAAGGCGTTCCAACTGGCAATGAAGGTGATAACGCTGAGTGCCGCGATGATGCCGTAGGAGTTCGGCACGACGATACGCCAGAACGTTCCCCAGTAACCAAGCCCATCGACACGCCCAGCCTCTTCGAGTTCGCGTGGAAAGCTGAGGAAGAATTGGCGGAAGAGGAAGGCCGTGAAGCCGCCAAAGACACCCGGTACAACGAGTCCCTGCAATGTATTGACCCAGCCGAAGTATGAGACGATGACATAGACTGGCACGAAGATGACCGCGAAGGGAATCATCAATGTCAGCAGGATGGCGTAAAACACGAGGTTTGCCCAGCGATACGGAATACGCGCCAGGCCGTAGCCAGCAATGCCACACACGAAGATTTGCCCTATCGTTTGCAGAATTGCGATGATCGCGGAATTCTCAAGCCCATCCAGAAATGGAACATCCGGGTCGCTGAAGAGTTCTTGAATATTCTCGAAGTGGAGCGTACTCGGAAAGAACGTCCAGTGCGGCGACGTTATATCCTGCTCCGCCGCCAGTCCGTTTCGTAGAATGAGGTAGAACGGGATGAGAAAGAGAATAGCCAGCACGATCAGCAGTGCATAACGTAGCACAAGACTGACAATGTTTCCACCCGATAAGCGAGAACTGCGAACTCGTGCCGTATTTCTTGTACGGGTTGTTTCTGATGCCATAGTTGCCATAATATGTACTCCCTTCGACTACTCTGCTCTACCAAATCCCAGCAGACGCCCTTGAAGCAGCGTGAAGATGACGATGATAAGCGTCAGGATAATCGCTCCCGCGCTTCCATGACCGTAATCCTGGTCAGCTAATGCGACATTATAGAGGTAGACCAGTGGTGGACGTGCGAGAATCTGGTTGCCGCCCGACATGATGTTGAAAAACTCGTCGAAGGCTTGAAACGCGGCAATGATGTTGAGCAGCAAGACGGCGATAGAGGCGTTGCGAAGCAGGGGAAAGGTGATGTAGCGAAAGGTCTGCCAGCCACGACGTGCCCCATCGACAAACGATGCCTCGTAGAGTTCACGCGGCACTTCTTGTAGGCCCGCGATAAAGATAATCATGTAGATACCCACCTGAAGCCAGAGGCGCACGGTGACAAGCACCAGCCAGAACCAGGGCGGATTCGCGCTCGCTATCCAGTCAATCGAATTGATGCCAAAGGTATGCAGGACGGTATTCGCAAGCCCATAGCCAATGCCATTGAAGATACTCATTTTCCAGACGACCGATGCCAGCACATAGGAACATGCTGTTGGCAGAAAGAAGACTGAGCGAAAAAAGCCCTGCGCGAACTTGATACTGTTCACCAGTAGAGCCAGCCCAAGCGAAAAGGCAAACGTCGTTGGAACGATGAAGAAGGCGAAGATAGTAAATGTGCCGAGCGATTGAACGAAGCTGGGATCACTCAGCATCTGTTGATAGTTTTGTAGACCCACAAAACTGGTCGGAGCGAGTGTGGCACGCGCACTTCCAAAACTGAGAACAAGGCTCCATATAATGGGAATATAGAAGAAGACGGTGAGGCCCAGGATGAGCGGGCCAACGAACGTCCAGAAGATAAGCGATGTTTTGAGGGACTGGCGTCTCACACGTTGCTGTATGACCCGTTGTTTGTTCGGACTTGTAACCAATAGTTCAGGGGGCGGCGTGGTACTCAGCGACTCCATAGTCTCTTCCTTTCTTAAAAAAATACAGGCTCAGGTAGCCGTTACGCGAAACGCCATCGACGGACGCGGTAACGGCTACCTGAGCCTGTCTGTAAATGTCTGCCCGATTTAGCCGAGCAATGTTTGCAGTTCGGTATTGCACTTGTTCGCCGCATTATTCAGTTCAGTCATGGCATTCGCGCCCTTCTTGATGATGTTACTGACAGCATCGGTGAGGGCCGTATCCATCGTGGAGTCCCACAGAGGCGGCGTGGCATGTCCGTACTGGTTCAGGTAGGTGACAGCCTGAGATGCCGGGCCTGTCTTGAGCTTATCCGTCTGCGGCGATACTCTTGCGCGGTGGCACGTGGAAGCCATAGCCAACGTTCCAGTCAATCTGGATATTGGAGTTTGTTATCCAGAGCCACTTTACATAATCCTTCGCGGCGGAGACGTTTTTGCCCTTTGCGTAGACCATCTCTGCCCATCCACCGAAGAAGGTGGCCGGCTGACCCTGTGCGTCGAGTGCGGGGAAAGGAATAATGCCGAAATCGTCGCCGAGAGCTTTTGTGATACCCGGCATTGCCCACAGGCCGCACCACTGCATCGCTGCCAGACCTTGCGTGAACGATGATGGATCCCACCAGAAGGTCGGCGCGTCGGGCAAGACACCACCAGAGGCATTGAGTTCCTTCAACTTCTCATACGCCAATGCTACACGTGGTGTGTTGAAGACGATCTTGTTATCGCTGGAGAGGAAATCGCCACCAGCCGACCAGCCGAGGATGTAGGAAAGCGCGTTGACGCCACCATCAGGTCCGATATACAGCCCCTTCGTGCTGCCATTGGAGAGCTTTTTCGCGGCGGCAATCAGTTCATCCATCGTTGTCGGTGGCTGTACTCCTGCCTTCTGCAACAAACTCTTGCGGTAGTAGATAATGCCCATGTCGTTAATCATCTTGATGGCGTAGATTTTGCCATTGATGGTGAGCGGTTTGAGGGCAACAGGGTTGAAGTCACTCTGCACAGCCGAGATAATGTCATCGAGGGGTTCAATCAGACCAGCCTTCACCTGGTCAACGGTGGGGTTTTGCAATTCAAATACATCGGGTGCGTTAGAGCCGAGCAGGGCGGCGCGTACCTTGTCCGGGTACTCATTGCCCGTGCCTGGAACCCAGCTTACCTGCACGTTGGCCTTCGTGTACTGCTTTGCATAACGCAACACGGCTTCGTGTGTGCCTGTCTCGCCATACTGATGATACCATTGCGTGAGAGTCGGAAGACTACTGTTTCCGCTGGTCGTCGTGTTCCCTGTGCCTGCACATGCAGCGAGCAGGGAGCCACCAAATGCGGCTGCTCCAGTCGCGCCTGTATACTTGAGAAAGCGACGACGTGTCAATGAGGGATTGAATGCTTGATAAGCCGGACGGGATAGTTGGGGATTTTGGGACTGGTTGGACATGTGCTGTTCTCCTTGTCTGGTTGATGATACCGCATAGTACCGCGACGAGTTCAAGAGTATAGAACGACAACACTGTTCAAGGTCAAAATCATGTTTTACTATTTGTATTGTCATACAAATAGCTCTACACTGGGAGAGCAGTCAAGCAGAAAAGCCTCCTAATTTCTTCTCTGAAAGGAGCTTCTTGCTTAACAAAAGCATATCATGTATACTTACTTTTGTCAATGATTGATGTTACTATGATGGAGAATTGGAAGATGTATCAGGCTGCCGGGCCGATGGATCGCAAGATGATGCGCGAACTCAATCAAAATCTGCTACTTAATCTTATTCGTATCCATGCACCAATTTCGCGTCCACAACTCAAGAAGTTGTCTGGCCTGAGTCTGGGGACAATTCTTGGTATCACCGGGTTGTTGATAGAGCAGCAACTTGTGACTGAGAAAGGCGTGGCTGAATCGACAGGGGGACGTAAGGCGGAGTTGTTGGAGATAGCACCGGAAGGGCGGTATGTCGTTGGTATAGACCTGAGAGAGCATGATATAACGGGCGTGGTGATGAACTTGCATGGAAATGTCGTGTATACAGAACGCTGGGCGGCTGAACTCAGAAATAATGCCGCCCATGCGGTAGAGATTATCACGGCAGGCGTTGAGGCATTTCTGTCACGTTCTCCTGTGCCTCGTCAAAAATTACTCGGTATAGGCTGTGGGCTTTCCGGTGCTGTCAACGCACGGACAGGGACAAGTGACGATAGCTGGATTTTAGGCTGGCATAACGTTGAACTGGCAAGACCGCTACAAGAGCGACTGCACATGCCTGTGTTTATAGATAACGAGATGAATTGTCGAGCGAGTTATACAAAACTATATGGTGTAGGACAGCAATATCACAACTTCTTGCTTGTTGCTATCGGACGTGGCCTCGGACTTGCTGTCGTCATTCGAGATGAGCTATTTCGAGGAGCGCATGGTATTGGAGCAGAGTTCGGACATATTCCTTTTGACACCGAAGGAAGGCAATGCGAGTGTGGCAATCAGGGATGTCTCGAAGCCTATGTCTCCACGCATGGTATCTTCAACACGTATCAGCAATATCGCGCCTTGCCGTTCATGCAAGCTGGTGAGGTAGATGTCTCTGCGATAGGTGAGCTTGCTTTTCAGGTGCAGCAGGGCGATGAACTCGCTCTGGAAACCTTTCAACGAACAGGCTTCTTTCTGGGTGTAGGACTCTCCACACTGGTCAATCTCTTCAATCCCGAATGTATCATCCTCAATTATGATGACGGACTCAGAATTGAGCCTATGTTCGAGCCGATGAAGGCGACGATGCAGCAACATATTTTCTCGCAGCTCGGACGAGACTTGAACGTGATTATTGACCCTCAAACCATGATTCTTCACAGGGCGCAGGGAGCGGGTAGCCTCGTATTGCAAGATTTTTTCGCCTCACCTTTGAGCGGAAATGGTCGTGTTGAAAAGTAATGGTAGTCCGACAATTCATCATCACACCACTATATGGCTTTATGATTGGAACAGAACCCATCAGCCCGTTGTTGTATAGTGTGAACAGTGAAAATATGGCACTTCATAGATAGGCGCACAGGCGTGATAAATCACGCTACTACATGAAAAAGGATGAATTTCAATGACAGAGAAAGCAACATTCGGAGCAGGATGCTTCTGGGGCGTGGAAGCCGCGTTTCGCCAGATAAAGGGAGTTGTGGCAACGACGGTTGGATACGAGGGCGGAACGTTCGCCAATCCGACCTATCGTGATGTGTGTACTGACCGCACAGGTCATGCCGAGGCGGTGCAGGTCGAGTATGACCCTGCTCGTGTTTCGTACAACGATTTACTGAACGTTTTCTGGGAGAATCACAATCCGACGACGCTCAATCGACAGGGGCCGGATGTCGGCACACAGTATCGCTCGGTCATCTTCTACAACTCGCCGGAGCAGCAGAAGGAAGCGATTGCCTCGAAGGAGCAGCTACAGGCATCGGGCAAGTATCGCCGCCCCATCGTGACCGAGATTGTTCCGGCCTCGACCTTCTACCGTGCCGAAGACTATCACCAGCAGTACCTTGAGAAGCGCGGCCTCTCATCCTGCCATATCGGGTAGGACGTAACAAATTCGGATATATTCGCAGGGTGTAATGAATTAGACCCGTACACTGTGCTTGCTTGTTAAGTTTGTGTAAGCAAGCACAGTGTACGGGTCTAATTATTGAGATTGAGAAATTACTCTGGATACGGATGATAGGTGCGCCAGGTTGTGATAGAATCAGACCCCTACACTCCGGTGGCTAGCTTATCGACATGTAGAATGCTCACCACCGGAGTGTAGGGGTCTGATTCTATCACAACCCGGTCTCCATTCACGGATGTCCACATTATTTCGTTCAGTTCCCATTTTTCATACCTCCAAATCTTGACAAAATATACTGCTATGTGTTATATATTTTATAGCAAATAGCAATATCTAATAGCAGGCAAGGAAGAGACGAACAGGGAAGCATGTCTCCCTTGCAAGGTTTCCGCAGAAAAGCATCTTCTTTTATAAAGAGGATGGAGGTAGCTATGAGAAGCTATGAAAACTGGAGTCCCTATGCAGGGAGTGGCTCGATCATACTGGCGGTAGTGCTATTTCTCATCGTAGGCGTTTTATTGTATGGAGGATTTCGATTACATCGTTCATTACAGGTCAAACGGCCTGGGGCGTTTATGGGCGTGACTATCATTGTGCTATGGGTGTTGTCTGTGATGACATTTCTGTATAATGTTACTGCTTACGGGCTTGAATTGTATAAGCAGGTAGGACCTTATACCGGGCCGAAAAACCCTATCACGCCTGTGACGCTGGGTTCGGCGGTGATTACGTTTTTCGTTATCATCGCTCTGGCACAACATAGTGGGTTCCGTATTGCTGTCGGAAGTGCTATCGTTGGTGCGATAGCTGCCCCGATGATTTTTGAGCTTCCGTTCGATCTCATCGTGATGTGGCGCACGTTTCCCCCGACTCCTGCCGCACTGTACACCCCACTTTTCTTTTATCCGCTCTTTCTCATCGAGATTTCGAGCTTTGCGATGCTGATGTTATCGCCTGTCATGAGACTGTCACGCTATACGCTGTTCTTTCTGGCGGCGATGTTTCTAGTATTCGCGGTCTGGGCCTTGTTTGGCTTTGCATATCCAGCATGGCCCATACCCATTGCACTGAACATGCTAGCAAAGGTGCTGGCATTTGCTACCGCCATCACGCTCTTCCTGCCCCAGAAAAAAGAGTACAAAGAAGACATTGCAAATTCAACAACACCAATTGAAGCGGAAGTACCCGTACAGAGGTGATGATGTTTCTGGCAAATAGAGAGGCACGTATCGAATAATACGACTGTCTTTCTACGTTTGTTTAAGAGAGAATTGTATAGATATAAAGTTTTGCCCCGAATATTTTGAAACTCATTTTTGCTAAAAACTTGACGTATGACTCTACCTCTGCTATATAATAGCAGGTAAAATACATCGGGTTGAGTATTCATTATATGTTTTGTGTGAGCTAAAAAATATTCAACGTATCGTAAGTTAAGGAGTGTAATGTATGGCTGCTACATCATGTCCTCAATGTGGCAAACCTGTGGATTCACGCAGTCCGTTCTGCGGCAATTGTGGTTATGCCCTGCAAACGGGTAATGCCGCAACAGCCCAGAGTCCATCAGGGCAGCAAGTCAATCAGCCACCATATCCAGTAAGTTCGCCATATTCGACAGATAGAACATCGTCGTCCGCCCCCACGTATCGCATGAATGACGCGCCACTGTCGTATCCGAGTGCTAATATGCCTTCCTCGCCGAACTATGGAGCAGGTATGCCGCCGCCGCCGCCATCATTCTATCAGAACAACGGTACACCGTCTGCCGCTAATTATTCACCGAGTAGCGCGGATTATTCAACGATATCAACATCAGGTGGTGGCGCAGGTACACCAGCACCAGCTTCTTCGACGCCCTCGCCAACACCGCAACCACCTTCGCAACGTCCGCCGCGACGCAATAACATCGGCGTTATCGTTATTTCTATTCTTGTGATACTCTTGTTACTGGCAGGGGGTGTACTCTATCTTTCGCGTGGCTCCTTATTGAAGGGGGGGTCTACAGGAAATACCGGGCCGAATCTAGCCGCGACCTCGAATGCTCAGACGGCGACCGCAAATCAGGCCGCCACGTCTACTGCTCCTACGGCAACGACAGATACAGGAGCAACACCAACGGATACTTCTACTACACAGACAGGCACGACGCCAACCGTTATAGCGACCAGTCCCACAAATTCCGCGAACAGCTATACCGCTATTCAACCCGGACCTGGATGTGATACGAGCGGTGGTACATGGACGCCACAAAGTATTACAGGAATCACTTGTGGAACGCAAATCAGTGTGAAGGGCGGCACAAGAGGATATCTGTACCTTCAACTTCCGG
>DAIQNC010000006.1:0-17836 GCA_036788655.1 Ktedonobacteraceae bacterium | reverse complement strand
ACGGTGAGACCCACCGGAGTCCCTACACCTCCATGTGCAGCGTATTGTGCCATGATTGCGCTTGCCTGTCAACTTTTTCGTTATTCGTACTAACTCACGCAAGACTCTGAATGCGTTCAAGTGTTACCTCTGTCAGGTCATGTACAACGATGTTTGCGACCTGTAGCCCTGGCAACTGCCGTGTACCTGTAACCGCAATTGTATACATCCCTCCTGCCCGTGCTGCCGCAATGCCAGCTACAGCATCCTCGATAACGAGACAACGCGCTGGCTCAACGCCTAGTTCATGAGCAGCTTTGAGAAAAATGTCGGGTGCAGGTTTGCCGTGTGGCACAGTTTCGCCGGAAACGAAGACGGAAATGTAGCGTTGTAGACCCAATACCTCTTTAATCAGGTTGATGTTCGCTATAGGCGTCGAGGAGCCGAGGGCTTGAGCGTAATTCGCGTTATGGAGCGCACTCAGTAGCTCTATCGAACCGGGAAGCGGTGCGGCTGTCTCTCGTACATAGTCACGAAAATAAGCTTCTTTGCGGTCAGCTAATGCTTTTAGCTGCTCAGGAGAGACAGGCCCCCAGATAAGCGGAATAATGCTATCGTTGCGTTGACCAAAGGTGGCCCAGAATTGTTCATCTGTGAATTGCACTCCTTCTTCACGTGCCAGACGTTGCCACGCTTTACGATGCTCTTCCGCGCTGTCGATAATCACGCCGTCTAAGTCCCAGATAACTGCTTGAACGGCTCCTGTCGGGTGTTTTTCTGATACCATCGTTGAATAAGTTCTCCGTTTTCCCTGTAGCATATCACAAGAATTCCAGGGCGTGTCCCTCTCGACACATATAGTATGATACGGACATAGCTATGCTTACTCAGCAGGCACAGACAACGCGGAGGCTATTTTTCACCTATGACGTATCGTCCATTTTTTAATGCAGAGATAGAGACATTATCAAAACGACAACTACAGGCACTACAGCTTGAACGGCTCCAGGCAATTGTGGAGCGAGCATATACCCAGAATTCCTTCTATCGCACATTATACACAGAAGCGAATGTCAAACCTTCCGACATTCAATCGCTTGAAGATATCCGAAAATTACCTTTTTTAGAGAAACGTACAGTGCGTGAAGCATATCCTTATGGCATGGCATTCGTCGCGCCAGGAGGCGAAGGCGGTGCGTTAGAGATTCATGCAACGAGTGGCACAACGGGAAAGAGCGTTCCTGTTTTTGCGACGAAGAAAGATATCGACTACTGGGCCGACCTCAATGCACGAGAATTATGGATGGTGGGGATGCGTCCCGGCGATATTCTGATGAATTGCTACGGCTATGGTATGGCAACGGGCGGTTTCGGTTTCCATTATGGCGCGATGGCGATGAATGCGATGGCGATTCCGATGGGTTCGGATGCGCGTCAGTATGATCGTATGATTGATTTTATTCTCGATTTTGGCGTTACTGCTGTGTGTATGACTCCTTCGGTTGGTTTGTATGTTGGCAACAAGGCACGTGAACGCGGAATAGATTTCAAAGATACGAAGCTCAAAATCGGTCTTTTTGGAGCAGAACCCTGGCCCTGGGAGACGCGCCTGAAACTTGAGGAACTCTTCAACATCACTGCTTACGATGAGTTCGGCATGACCGAATTTCTCGGTCCTGGCATGACATGCGAATGCGAGGCACGAAATGGTATGCACGCATGGGCTGATGCGTTTCTTGTCGAGTGTATCGACCCCGAAACGGGCGAACCTGTCGAAGAAGGTAAGGACGGTGAGCTTGTCTGGACGTGGCTAGCCGCCGATGGAACTGCGATGATTCGCTATCGAAGCCGAGACCTTTCACGAACATGGTGGGAGGAACGATGTGTCTGTGGACGCACTCACCCAAAGATTGCGGCAATCAAGGGACGGAGTGACGACGCCGTATCTATTCGTGGCCTCATTGTCTTTCCCAGTCAGATTGAAGCGGCTCTGGTCAAATTTCCCGAAACAGGCTCTAATTTCCGCATCATCGTGGATAAACGTAACGATCTGGACACCTTCGAGTTGAAGGTGGAGGTGAAGGATGCAGCCTTATTGCACAATCATGAGCGTACACAGATGTTGAGCCGCGAAATGGCTGAAGCAGTCAAGACAGTGACAGGTAATTCGCCAAAGGTCGAGCTTGTTCCGGCTGATAGTCTGCCACGTGCAAGCGGTGGTGAGTCGAAGACCGCGAGTGCGCGTGTTGAGGATCGAAGAAAAAAATAGCGAGGGTGCATATGCAAGAAGAGCAAAATAAGCAGAGTGAGCAGGATAGAACGTCGCAAGATACTACTGCACAGTGGAACGAAAGTAATTCTCAGGTTTTCATCGATTATGGACGCTATTTTGTGCCAGAACGTGAGACGCAAATAAAGATTATCACAAGCCTTATCCCTGTGGTGAGAGGTGAGCAACATGTCTTCGATTTATGCTGTGGCGAAGGCTTGCTCACAAAAGCAATTCTGGAACATTTTCCCGATTATCAGGTACATGCCTTTGATGGCTCACCTATGATGCTAAATCGTGTGAAACAACAAGCATCTTCTTATAGCCATAGATTGCATACGCATATTTTTAAACTAGAGAGTAACAATTGGCGTACAGTGAACTTTCCTGTACGTGCTGTTGTCTGTTCGCTTTCTATTCATCATCTCGATGATGCTCAAAAATGGCACCTATTCAGGGATGTGAGACGGATGCTTGCGCCGGGTGGTGTCTTTCTGATTGCAGATATTATTCAACCTGTAACACCGTTGGGCAATCGACTCGCCGCGAAGATGTGGGATGACGAGGTGCGGCAGCGAGCGATGCAACTGGATGGACATCTGGAAGCCTATCAACAATTTCTCGATGAGCATTGGAACTCATTTACACTAACTGAACCAGACCCGATTGATAAAATGTCGCCTCTTTTCAGTCAACTTAAGTGGCTAGAGGAGGTAGGATTTGTCGGTGTTGATGTGTACTGGTGCAAGGTTGGTCATGCGATTTTTGGTGGGCAAAAACGCTAATGACAGAGCGAGCAAGTTAGTGTATAATGTCCGATTTAGAGAGAGCAATATTTTATTTTGCATATTCAATTTGCCATATGCGACCCCGACGGTTAAAAGAGGAACGGAAGTATGACCACGACGAATACAACGGCAATTGCACGCGGAAAATATCACATCTGGACGGTTGGATGTCAGATGAATCAGGCTGATTCGCAGCGCATTCAAACGATGCTGGATGAACTGGGGTGGGAAGAGACGAGCATGGAACAGGCAAACCTCGTCGTTCTCAATACCTGTAGTGTGCGACAGGCACCGGAAGAGAAGGCGCATAACCTGCTCGCCCGGCTCAAACACGCAAAGGAAGAACGTAGCGATTTGCTCGTTACCTTGATGGGATGCATGATTGGCAATCAGAAGACGATTGATGCGCTCTCGAAACGCTATCCACACATAGACCTCTTCATGAAAGTAGAGCAAGCAGACATTCTGCCGCGTTTCCTCGAAGAGCGTTGGACACCAATCTCCGGTGCTGGCTGTCTGGACATAGAGTATGGCAATGAGCAAGACTTGTCTCCTATTGCTGAATTTGTGGAAGCAGTGGAGCCTGTACAACCGACTTTTGCCACATCGTTGACGCGCACAGGAAAACGCAATGTGCTGCCAATGGCAATCACGCCGAAACCGGGTGAGCGTATCGCGCACTATCCTACGAAGATTGAACCCGCGCAGGTTAGCCCGACTGCATGGCTGCCGATTGTACTTGGTTGCAACAAGGTGTGTACCTACTGCATCGTTCCCTATCGACGTGGACGAGAACGGAGCCGTCCGGTTGAGGAACTGATGATAGAGGCACGTTCGCTCGTAGAGCGTGGAGCAAAAGAGTTGACGCTTCTGGGGCAAACCGTTGAAGCATATGGCCTCGACTTGCCTGAAAAGCCAAATCTCGCCGACCTGATGACAAACCTGAGTGACATTGAGGGTCTCGAACGTATTCGTTTCATGACCTCGTATCCGCGTCACATGACTGATAGTATGATTGAGCGTATGGCCCACCTTCCGAAGGTCTGCGAGCATCTCAATATCCCTGTGCAGGCAGGTGATGATGATGTTCTCAAACGTATGAAGCGTGGCTACACCATCGGCGAGTACGTTGAGCGTATCGAGCGAGTGCGCGAGCTCTGGCCCAATGTGTCGCTTTCAACGGATGTTATTGTTGGATTCTGCGGTGAGACGGATGAAGAGTTTCAGCATACACTGGATTTGCTTGAGCGTATCCGCTTCGATGTTGTCCATGTCGCGGCCTACTCTGTGCGGCCTGGAACCGTTGCTGCCCGTTGGGAAGACGATGTGCCGCTTGCTGTAAAAAAACAACGTTTACATGCGCTGGAAGATGTACAGGCTCGTATTGCACATGAGATCAATCAGCAATACCTCGACGGCATCGAGGAGGTGCTGATTGAGGAGGAGAACACGTCACATGGACGAGAGCAGTGGCGTGGGCGCAATCGTGCGAACAAGCTTGTGTTTTTCCCGAAATCTGAAGAGACTCAAGAGGTTCGTTCTACGCAGATAGGCGACCTTGTAAAGGTGCGAATTGAGCATGTCACGCCCTGGTCGCTACAGGGTTGCATTGCTGCGATATAATAAGCGAACGAAAGAAAACACAATTCATCTTTGTGAAGATGGAGGAGAAGCTGCATGTCCCAGACACAATCGGCGGAAGAGAAGGCTCGCTTAAAACGGCTATGGACAGACCAGGCCGTGAAGCTAGCACAGGAAGGTAAGTGGGAAGAGGCCGTTACTACCAATAGGAATATTCTGAATCTGTTTCCACAGGAAGGCGAGGCGTTAAACCGACTCGGCAAGGCGTATAGCGAGCTTGGTCAATACTCAGAGGCGCGTCAAGCCTATGCACAGACGTTGAAGTATAATCCCAAGAATACAATTGCTCGAAAAAATCTTAATCGCCTTGAGTTGCTGCAAGAGGAGTCGCCACACGTGTACGCTGGCGGTGTAGCAGAACGTATTGATCCAGGTCTCTTCATTGAGGAGACAGGTAAAACGGGTATGACGCAACTCATCATTCAGGCTCCACAATCTATCCTGGCAAAGGTCGGGGTTGGTGATCGTGTTCAGTTGTATCAAGAAGGGCGTCGCTTAATGGTTCGTAATACCTCTGGTGACGTGCTTGGACAGATTGAGCCGCGTCTGGCAAATCGTCTGATTGATTTCATGGCAAATGGTAATCGCTATGCTGCCGCTATTCGTGATATGACGCCAGGGTCAGTATTGCTCATCATCCGTGAAGAATACCAGCATCCGAGTATGTTTGGAAAAGTTAGCTTTCCGTCGCAGGGCGGTGGCGAAACGTTCCGTCCATATATCAAGGATAGTGTGTTGCATTATGAGCGTGAGGATGAGGATGACCTGGGGAACGACGATGAATACTTCGATGGTGGCGACGAAGGTGACGACATGACCGAGGTAGATTTCGAGAGTGGTAGCGATCAAGATCGTGAACCCGAAGAATAAGTATCGAATACATAGTATAGAAAGAAAGGTAGAAATCCGATGAACAAAGCAAAACGTGTTGCGTGGCATAAGCACCTCGCCAAGGCAAAAAAATACAAAGAGAAACAACGCCTGGCGAAAGCAAGTGGTACTGGCGCAGCTCCATCGACAGCAACAAAACGTTAAAACAAGACTGGACATACTTTTTATACTGGACATGGTGTATCAAAGACGCATGTCCAGTATATACCTCTGCACATTGAGATGGCTATGAGCAGTGTATCTTCTCCTTCATCAGCATCTGTTCGCAATATCTTGACGCTGCTCGCTTCACGCAATGCACAACTTGTTGCAGGAGCAGATGGCATTGAGCGCAATGTGACATGGGCGTGCCGAATGCGTGCGCGTCTTCCTGCATTCGAGAGTATTCAAGGGGGCGAACTTGCCCTGTTAACGCTCGCGCAGGTACGTCGTCTTAATGAAACATTGCCACATTTGCTCACAAGCCTCGATAATGCTGGCGTTGCTGCCGTTGCCGTTGCAACGCAAGAGACACTCGATGCTGAGTCGTTAACGTATGCGAATCGTACACATCTTCCCCTGATAGTCCTTCCTTCAACACTGCTCCTCGAAGAGATAGAGCGTGAAGTCATTACGTTCGTTGTGAGTTTCCGTGGCGAAGTTGAGCGTAAGGCCGTAGAGTTATCGCAGCATCTTATGCAACTGGGCGCACAGGGAGCAGGTATTGAAGGAATGTGTGACCAACTTGCGCAAGACCTCGGAGCATGGGTAGTAGTGCAAGATGCCGAAATGCGTATCCGTGTGCAAGCGGCCCCACATCAAGAACATGTGTTACCTCTACCCGAAGTGCTTACAGACGAGGCATTGAAACAGCGAGAATTGGCTCGTATCATGGAGCCAATTCTGATACGTCACGAAGTTGTCGGCTATCTCTCGCTCATAGGAGACGAGAGGACATTCAACTATGCAGCTCGGTTCGTGCTGGAGCGCGTGGTGATGGTGCTTGCACTGGAGTTCGTGCGCGAGCGTGAACGAGTCGAGGTAGAGAGTCGTTATCACGTCGAAGCATTTACGGATGTGATTCAGGGTCATTATCAACAAGCTGATGAGATGTTGGCCCGTGCGCGATTGCTTGGCTATGACCTTACTATTCCACAGGTCGTGGTCGTTGTTGAACCAACAGTTGAGCAGATGCGGCAGGATGTTGATACGACACAATGGAATCGTCGAGTGCGAGATGAATTTATCCGGTCGTGGCCTACCAGTTGGGTATTGAGCGATGTTTCACGAGTGACTGCTCTCTTACCTGTTGCTCCTAAGATTACAGGACATGATGAAGATGAACAGAGCATCGTAACTCGCATTCAACGTATGCATGATTATGTACAACGAGGCTCTATCCGTAAAGCAAACTATTCTTTTGGTATTGGACGTATCGCAAAAACGATTGATGATATTCCTCAGTCGTTTCGTGAAGCACAACGCGCCCTTGAAATAGGAAAGCAACTTTTTGGTGAAGGGCAGGTTCACGCCTTTTCGCGGCTAGGTATCTATCGGCTCCTATTTCATCTTGACGGACAGAGCGAACTGGCAGCATTTTATCAAGAGATGCTTGGCTCATTGCTGCAACATGATAATCGCCATGAAGGTAGCCCGTATATAGAAACGCTCGAAGAGTTTTTCCGCTACAACGGCAACTTGAGCGAGATGGCTCGTGCAACACATTTCCATCGCAACTCACTTATCTACCGCCTCAAGCGCATAGAAGAGATATTAGGGTGCTCGCTTGAAGACCCCGAAACCCGCCTTTCGCTTCAAATTGCCTTGAAAATACACAACCTTCGCCACCACTCGAACGGTCTATAACGCTATATGTACTCTATGTTGGCTTGATGTCCGCTTTTATGAGTGCTGGATGTGTCCTTTTACGGATGTGGATGCGTGATAGATATAGAAGAGAATTCTGTTTTTTTCCCCACAAAAAAGAAAAAAAATAATGGAAAAAAAAAAAAGGGGGTGGAGGAGCCGTATCGGGCCTTTCGAGATCGACTGGCCTCAATCACTTGGCTACTACGGAGGTGTTGCACTGGCAACTGCTCTGGGAATGATCGAACCACCCGTTGCCATTTTTATCGCTGCTGTTCCGCTCTTTAAGCTCTTGAACCGTCCCGAAGCACTACGTCCGGTGCGTTTTGTCGGACAGGTATTGGAAGGTGCTTCAAAGCCTGTTGGTGGCGATGGCTCATCAACCGTTCGTCTTGTCGATGATAATACATCTGTCAGAAATCAACTCACGGCGCATCAACCTGGCATTCTGGAAGAGGCTCGTCTCATTGCCAATCGAATGAAAGCGAAATAACACCTTTGCCTTGTCGTGCCATTGTTGGCATTGGGCTAATGGTACATGTTGATAACATATAGGTGGACGCAAGGGGAAGTGTTTTGTGCAAATGCTTAATCGCTTTCCTGGTGGTCAGATTCTACAATCTTGATTTTGCTGCCAGCAGCTTTCAGAAGACGGTCTCGTACTGCGAGTCCCAACCCTTGTTGCTCGAAGTTGCGGCACAAAATGACCTTCACACTGGCCTCTTCAAGCACACACAGTCCTGCGTAGAGCCGTGCAGCGACTTGCTCCGGCGAGGATGCGCTTCCTAACGTGTAAATATACGCGCCGCTTTCTTTGAAGAAGGGAACGTCCTCATCCGCGATTAAGATACCAACTTGCTCGCCCTGCGATTGATGACGCTGAATTTCGGCAAGTATGGCATTCCGCATCGCTTCTACTGACCCATCGAAAAGTAACGTTGGTACATTCGGTGCATAGTGAATGGGCAACTGTCCAGGAGAGCTATAGGCGGTTTGATTGTCTTCTTTCGGTTCGTGTGTTGCGATTTGTACATTGGGAAGTATGACTCGTAACTGTTCAAGGCTCACTCCACCGGGTCGCAGGAGAGTCGGGATGGGTGTGCAAAGGCTCAAGACGGTCGATTCGACGCCAACCTCTGTTGGACCAGCATCCAGAATCAACGGTACTCGTCCATTAAGGTCTGCAAGTGCGTGTTGTGCTGTTGTAGGACTGACGTGCATGAAGCGATTCGCACTCGGCGCGGCGATAGGCGTTTGTGCCGCACGAATGAGTGCCTGTGCAACCGGATGTCGTGGCATACGCACAGCAACAGTTGCCAATCCTGCCGTGATAATACGTGGAACTTGCTCAGATGCGGGCAGAATAATGGTTAATGGACCGGGCCAGAATGCCTGTGCGAGTTGATGTGCCTGCTGTGGAATGTCGGTGACAAGCGGCTCCAAATCGGTCAAATCAGCGATATGCACAATGAGCGGGTCGCTGAAAGGACGTCCTTTAGCAATGAAGATGCCTTCTACTGCGTTAACCTGCATTGCATCTGCTCCTAGACCATAGACCGTTTCTGTGGGAAAGACGACGAGCTTTCCTGCTCGAATAAGTGATGCTGCACGTTCAATGACATGTATATCTGGATGTTGAGTATCAATTGGTATCAGTTCGGTATGCATAACCTATATTATGTCCCTGCGACCCATTGTTCTTTTGCTGTTTTCGTGGTGCCTGGGCTTGATTATAACATGTCTTGCAATGATAGAGCATTACACTGCTTAATTTCGCCGCTTGCAAGAACTATCTAAGCCTGATATACTTTGTTGCGTCTCAAACATTTTTATTTAAGAGACATATAGAAAAAACAAACAAGGAAATAGACTATGTATGAGTAAGGAGAATAAACGCCGCTTACTTGGAATATGGTGCATCGCTATCGGTATCATTCTGGCAATCATCTTATTGATGTATACCTACATAACCTACCCAGGCCCTTCTCTCTCTCTTTCAAGCGTTCTTGCTCGCCATCAGGCTGTCGTGACACCAACGTTACCCCCGATTACCTGTAAGACGCCGGGACATGCAGTTGGGGACGCTACAATAACTATTCATTCGGCTGGATTACAACGTACTATGCTGATTCATCTTGCTCCATCGTATGGTCGTCAACCTCAAGCACTTATCATCCTGTATCATGGGTATAGTATGACGGTGCAGGCGATGGAAAGAACATCGGGTATGGATGTTGAGGCAGATAAGGCCGGGTTTATTGTCGTATATCCGCAGGGCGTAGACTCTCCGCCTTCATGGAATGCTGGTGTAGGAGCCTATGGCCCGACTGGAGATGCTGACGATATTCAGTTTACCCGTGACATGCTCACATATCTGGAACAGAACTATTGCGTCGATACGCATCGTGTTTATCTTTCAGGTTTTTCGCTCGGTGGTGGTATGGCCTATCGGTTGGCCTGTACATTGACAAGTCAGATTGCAGCAGTAGCAACCGTCTCAGGTGCGTACTATCCATTGTCCGAAGGATGCCACCCCTCACGACCAATTCCAGTGATGGAGATTCACGGTGCTGCTGACCCGTCTGCACCGTATAACGGCTATCCAGCGTTACGTATGGCGGCAGTGCAGGACTATCTGAATGGCTGGATAGCACGTGACCAGTGTACAGGCAACCCGACCACATTTTTCCAGAAAGGTGATGTAACAGGCATCGAGTGGACACAATGCGCTAATGGTACAATGGTAAAACATTATCGCATTAGTGATGGAGTGCATAGTTGGCCTGGCTCACCACATACAACGACTGTTATCAATGGAGATGTCGTCATCTGGAACTTTTTGAGCAAGTTCTCTTTACAATAAATTCCTTCGCGCAGTTGTTATATTTCTTGATCGACTGGGCGCAGGACGATTTCGTTAATTGAGATGTGTGTGGGTAGTTCTGCTACGTATAGAACCATTTGTGCGATGTCTTCGGCAAGCAACGTATGGCTGTTCGCTTGAGGTTGTGCCGTTTGCTTACCCCAGAAAGATGTAGCTGTCTTACCCGGCTCGACTAATGTTACGTGTACACCTTGCCCGACCACTTCCTTGCGGATAGATTCAGCCATTGCCGCAGTTGCCCATTTCGTTACTGAGTAGAGTTCTCCAGGAATGGTGACTTTTCCTGCTACAGAACCAGTGATAAAAAGATGTCCTTTTGTTTTCACCAATTCAGGTAACGTTGTGCGTGCGGTAATGGCAGTTCCATAGACATTCGTAAGAATCATGTCGCGCCAATCATCAGGAGTGTCGTCACCCGTTAAAAAGCTATTCGTTCCTTTGATGAATCCTGCATTGGCAAACACGATATCGAGACGCCCGAAACGATTGAGCGTTGCCTCAACCATTGCCTGTTGATCTTCCCATCTGGTAACGTCGCAGCGAACCGTAAGTATCTGTTCATCTCCTCCTAACTCTTGTGCAAGAGCATGAAGCGCATCAAGTGAACGTGCGGCAAGAACTAAGTGATATCCTGCTCTGGCTGCATATCGAGCCGTTGCCGCTCCTATTCCTGATGATGCACCAGTAATCAAGAAGACTTGTTCATGTTGTCTTTCTACCATGATTATTTTCCCTTTTAATAGTAAAAAGTTGCGAGATAGAAATATGCCTGCTCGCTTTATGTGGAAATTGTAACAAACGAATGCTATAATGTCTAATATATAAATCTTCGCCTTCCATATTTATTATATATTGCAGGTGGGAAAACATGGAGATACGTCATCTACGATACTTCGTGGCTGTAGCAGAGGAGCTTCACTTCGGACGTGCTGCTTTGAAGCTACATATAGCACAACCGCCATTGAGTATGCAGATTCGTCAGTTGGAAAATGAGCTAGGTGTTTCGCTCTTTCACCGCACGAGTCATCAAGTCTTGCTTACTGAGGCTGGAAAAGCTTTTCTTGATGAGACACGTGCTATACTGGCGCAACTAGAGGAGGCATGTCGTACAACGCAACGTATCGGACGCGGTGAAGTGGGCTATTTACGCCTGGGTTTTATTGACTCTGCTGTATATGAGGTATTGCCTGTTTTGCTACAACAGTATCGTACTCGCTATCCAGAAGTAGAAATGATGTTGCGTCAGATGTCGAGCAAGGAACAAATAGATGCGTTGTGTCATAATCAACTTGACCTCGGTATTTTGCGTCCGCCTCTTCCAGATGAATCTTTAGAAGCATTCACGATTCGTCAGGAGCCGTTTGTAGTAGTGCTACCTCTGAGCCATCCACTTGCACAACAGAAAGATATCTCGCTTTCCGAACTGAAAGAGGAACCATTCATTCTCTTTACGCAACAGATCAAAACCGATTTTGTTGAACAAGTGCGACGATTATGCCAACGAGCGGGTTTTGAACCACGAGTCGTTCAGGGTGTTCAGGAAATGCAAACACTTATAGGACTAGTTTCGGCGGGGTTTGGAGTATCGTTGGTAGTAGCATCAACTCATAACTTACTTAGCCGAGGTGTTGCATATCGTCCAATACGAGATGCAACAGAAGATGCAGAACTCATATTGGCTTGGCGGAGACATGATACGAAAGAAACATTGCAAGCCTTTCTACATACAGCTAAAAATGTCCAAAACTCCTGACATTCACAAGGGATGTCACTCCCAGACAGGTGTTGCAGTGACATCCCTTGTGAATGTCAGGGGTTTTCGGATAAGCTCTTACATGCCCTGATTACGAAACTGCAAATAATCAGCGAACGCCTGTTGGTAATATTCAGGTAAACTGTCTCGTAATGTCATCTCATCAAGCCAACATGGTTTGCCTTCGATACTGCTACGAAGTTCGCCACCGACTACACGAGCGTAAAAAAATAGAGTGAGCGCACTCATGTGTACGAGGTCTACAGCTGGTGTTGAGCGATAGCTAATCATGTGTTCTATGCGAAGGTCTAGCCCTGTCTCCTCTTTTCCCTCACGTCGTGCTGTCTCTTCCACAACTTCTCCCCAGCGCATAAGGCCGCCGGGAAAAACAGTTTCGCCCTCTGGCCGTTTCAGGACGAGAAAACGCCCTTGCTCTTCAACAATCACACAGGCACTGCCGAATGGCGGCAAATTGCCGAACATCAGTCGATTCAAAAGATTGAAAAATATCGCCACTGCATACTTGAATGCGTTATACAGCACTATGTATATTCCTACTTTCTCTGTTTCACGTCTACAAAATATTATATCCTTAACGATGTGTGTTCAAGAAATCTACACGCTTATTATGCTAGAGTAACCGTAATATAGAACAAACAAATAAGGGAGAAGATTAAGATAATGACTCATCTTTACCTGATACGACACGGACAGGCTATAAGTGCGACACAGAATGTCGTTGGTAATACGCGACTTTCACCACTGGGCATCATTCAGGCCGAGCGGCTACGTGACCGTCTTGCAGCAACACATGAGATTTCAGCGGATGTGCTGATAAGTAGCACGATGCTACGCGCCAGACATACGGCGGAGATTATCGCACCAGCGCTCAACTTGCCTATTATCTTTGATGAAGAGGTTGAGGAATGGCGTGATGGCGATGCCGAAGGAATGCCTGATGAGGAGTATCAAGCGTTATTCCGTGATATTCCTCTGGAACAACGCGCTCTCCGCCGCGTCATTCCGTCTGCCGAAAGCTGGGCGGAATTTCACCTGCGTCTAGCGACTGCCCTTCATCGTATCACGCACGAATATGAAGGGAAGACTATTGTGATAGTTTGTCATGGTAATTTCATCGAAGGCACGTTTCTCACATTCTTTGGAGTCAATACGTTGAGTTTCGCACGTGCGTGCTTTTTTCATACCAGAAATACCTCTCTTACACACTGGCATACGATGAATCTGGAAGGTTTTCCGCCCATGTGGTCGCTTGACTACTACAATGATTTTACGCATATTCGAGATATAGACACGCAAGGGCGTATTCCCTGGCAAAATCTCACCCCCATTCAAGATGCAGGAAAGAGTAAGACAGAGACACCCACGCAAGCTGAATAATTCTGTAGGGGCGTTATTCTATAATGCCCTGAATGCATATTCACTCTTTTTCTGTATGTCCTTGAAATCTCACACATATGAACGCGAGGGCGTAATTCTATTACGCCCCTACATGATTCGTCAAGGCTTCGACATCGGCGACGCTCTTAGGGACACCTGTTGTTAGCACTTCGCAGCCCTGTTCTGTGACGACTACATCATCTTCGATGCGTATGCCAATATTCCAGTATTTTGGGTCAACGCCTTCGACATGTTCTGTGATGTAGATGCCGGGTTCGATGGTAAGTACCATGCCTGGAGCGAATTCTCGCCACTTACCCTTGACAACGTAGGGACCGCGATCATGGACATCGAGTCCGAGCCAGTGACTTGCGCTGTGCATATAGAACTGCGTATACGTTTTCTCTTCGATAATTTTGTCGTATTCTCCTTGCAAGATGCCTAGCCGCATTAAGCCTTTTGTAATCACTTCAACGGTGACGTTGTGAATGTCTTCAAGCGTCTTGCCGGGTTGTACGGCTTCGATAGCCTTCTCTTCGGCTTCCAGGACGATTTCATAGATGGCACGTTGCTCTGCTGTAAAGTGACCATTTGCAGGGAAGGAGCGTGAGATATCCGCAGCGTAATAGTCATATTCCGCTCCGGCATCAATCATCACAACATCGCTATTTTCGATGCGTCGGCTGTTTTCATTGTAGTGCATGATGGTTCCGTTGGGGCCAGAACCTATGATGGATTCGTAGGCGTTGCGTCGTGAACCATGTTTGCGGAAAACATATTCGATGACTGCCTGGAGTTCGTACTCATGCATCCCCGGATGAACTGCTTTCATTGCTTCGATGTGAGCCTCTGCACTGATTGCGGCTGCTTTTCGCATCAGGTCGAGTTCGTGAGCATCTTTGATGAGACGCATTTCATCGAGAATGACCGAAGGATTGACCAGACTCTTAATGCTGTTCCATAGAACATTACGATATCGCTTTAGTTGCTCGATTAGCTCTACGTCGAATGTTTCTGAGCAACCATTGTTGTAGTACAGCGTGGACATTCCTCTCAGATACTGAGGCAGTTTTTCGTCAACTTCTTCGATTGTATAGGCGATGTCAGCACCATAGTCACTAATAGCACCCTCTGTTCCAGTACGTTTGCCTGTCCAGGTTTCTGCCGCAGGATCACGAGGATGTACAAACAGGACGAAATGATGCTCTTTATGGTTTGGAGCAAGAACACAGATGCTGTCTGGCTCTTCTAACCCGGTGAGATAGTAAAATTCGCTATTCTGGCGATAAGGGAGTTCCATACCTGGGCTAAGTGCAAACTCTGGTGCGCTCTTGAAGATGGCAACACTATCAGGTTGCATCTTTTCCATGAAAGTTTGACGCCTTGTTTCATAGATGGACATAATTGTTACTTTCTATATAAGGTTACAGCGAAAAAAGATTGCCCTATGATATCACGACGATTCGTGTAAGCATAGGGCAACAGTATATAGTAAGCTGATTAAGACACCAGATTAGCGTCCAGTACGTGCCTGTGCGCGACGAATCAGGGCGTCAACTGTGACCGCGATAATCAGAACCGCGCCTTCAATCATCTGCTGCACGTCGGAACCCTGGCTCCTGAGTGCAAGGCCATTGACCAGACTACCGATGATGAGGACTCCGAGGACGATGTTCCAGACCGACCCCTTGCCACCGAAGAGGCTGACGCCACCAATTACGGCTGCCGCAATAGCATTCAACAGAAGCGTTGTATCAATCTGGCTCGCTACCGCGTTACCGCGTGAAGCTTCGATGATACCGCCGACTGCCGCTAACAACGAACAGAGCGTGAAGACCATGATACGTATGTAAGTAACATTGATGCCTGCACGTCGAGAAGCTTCCGGGTTGCCACCAACAGCATAGACATGACGCCCGAAGGTGGTGCGTCTCAGGATAAGCCAGAAGAGGATGATGAGTCCGAACAGGAGAGCCGTTGAGTAGGGAATACCCTGATAGGACTGAAAAAGGATAACCGCACCAATCACAAGCACTGCTGAAACAATAATCCTGGTGTACAGTGATGCAGGTGAAATCAAGCGTAATCCTGTACGTCTGCGTCGTGCTTGCTCATACAGTAGGCTACCGATGTAAAGGGCAACAGCAATAATGGGTAATGCAATACCCCAATTAGGCAGGTAGCTGTATGGGCTGCCAGAGAGACCGATGATAAGTGGGTCATTGAGAATGAGCGTTGCCTGACCATTCAATAAGTAAAGTAAAAGACCCGCGTATGCGATTGAAGCAGCAAGTGTCACGATAAAGGATGGAATGCGTAGAATCGCAATAAAGAATCCGTTGATAGCACCTGCTACTGCTCCTACAAGGAGTCCGACGAGAATAGCTGCCCAGCCAGGAAAACCAACACGTGTGGAAAGTACACCCATCACAACGGCACTGAGTACAGCGACTGATGCCAGTGAGAGGTCAATTTCTCCAAGCAAAAGAACGAGGGTGACGCCCAGACTCAACAATGCGATTTCCGAGTTTTGCAGAATCAAGAAAGAGAGATTGCGAGGTGAGAGGAAAAGACCATTCGTTGTAATTTCAAAAAATGCCATGATGACAATAAGAGTCAGTAAAACGGGTATAAAACCGAGGTCGCCACGTAGTTGCTGCCCCAGTGTACGTTGAGTAGCCATGGTCGAGGGTACTTCAACCGCAGATGCAGAGACAGCATCACCTTCGAGAACAGAAGCACCAGTAGTGGTATCTTCGTTGATCGTATCGCTCATAATCTGTTATTCTCCTGCTGCGTTACGACGCGCTATGCATCTTATTTTCAAGTGTTGTTCCAAGCTCTGCTCCTGTGATAGCGGCGACGACCTGTTCGGGTGTGGCTTCTTTAACAATAAATGTTGCCGCTCGTTTTCCCAGGCGCATCACAACGACACGATCTACCACCTCGAAGACATCAGCCAGATTGTGCGAGATAACAACAACAGCCAGCCCCTGTTGTTTCAAGCGACGAATCAAGTTTAACACCTGACGTGTTTGTGCCACACCGAGAGCGGCTGTTGGCTCATCTAGCAGGACTAATTTTGCATTGCGTAAAATAGTTTTGGCAACAGCGATACTCTGGCGTTGTCCACCAGAAAGAGAAGCAACGAGTGTGCGAACCGAAGGGATTTTTACGTCGAGCGTGCGCAGTACCTGGAGTGTGCGTTTCTCCATGTCGATTTCTTGTAGCGAACCAGCCAAGCCGTTCTCCTCGCGCCCTAAAAAGAGATTGGAGACGACATCGAGATTATCACAGAGCGCGAGGTCTTGATAGACCGTCTCGATACCCAGACCGGTAGCGACCTGTGGGCTGTTGATGACGACAGGTTTTCCAGAGAATAAAATTTCACCGGAATCGGCAGGGCCAACGCCTGCAATTGTTTTGATAAGCGTCGATTTACCAGCACCGTTGTCACCAACGAGACCGACAACCTCGTTATCGTATACCTCGAAATTGACATCCTGGAGTGCGCGAACCGCACCGAAGGATTTATTGATGCCACGCATTTGTAGGCGCGGCTCGCCTCTCGGCATTTGTGCTACTGCCCCACCATTAGAAGGAGCATTGCTATCAGCCATGAGTTCTCCATTTCTGAATGGTGTAGGGACGTGATTGCTCACGTCCTACACTGAACTGGCGTGTGTTACCACGCCCTGACAATCATTTTATGTTGCGCTAGTTAACAGACGCCATCAGTACCTGGTGGAACGCCCTGGCAGACCTGATCCTTTGTCACGAAGCCATCGGCGATAACGGTGCTGGCGATGTTCGTCTTGTCAACAGATACAGGTGTCTCAAGGGTGGATGGAATCTCCGCGCCGCCCTGAGTCTTGACCTGACCATTAGTGAGCGAGGTAGTATCGGTCCCCTGACTGATGGCCTTAACAAGGTCAGCAGTTGCTTGCACTTCTTTAGAGATGGCCTTGTAGACGGTCATCGACTGGTAGCCCAGGAGAATGTTCTGAATACCAGCGACTGTTGCGTCCTGACCGGTGACGAGAACTTTACCTGCGAGATGCTGTGCTTTGAGGGCGGCAATGACGTTATTCGCCATACCATCGTTCGCAACATAAGCAATCTGGATATCGTTCTTGTTCGCGGTCAATGCACCTTCCATCTCAGTCTGTGCGGTCGCATTATCCCAGTTTGGCGTGAACTGGTCATAAACCTTTTTGAGCGTCCCATTGCTGTACAGGGGGGTAAGAACGCTCATTGCACCTTGATTAAAGAGGAGTGCGTTGTTGTCGGTCTGAGCACCGTTAATCATGACGGTGTTGGTGTGACCGGGAGTTACAAAGCTCTTGTAGTGGTCGGCGATGTACTGACCCTGGAGTTTGCCAACCTGC
>DAIQNC010000005.1:0-17885 GCA_036788655.1 Ktedonobacteraceae bacterium | reverse complement strand
CAGGTCGCTTTGTGTGAAGGGTTGATTCTGTGACGAGACAGCGATATCGCCACCGTTTGCATCACGCACATTGGTGTTGAAAGCATTGTTAATCATGCCACCAACCAGTTGTAGAGCGACAATCGCCATCACACCAACTGCCACACAGAAGATTGCCAGCAACGTGCGCTGTCCCCCACGATACAGTGAACGCGAGGTGTAGTTGAAGTACATTGAGGCTTTCATTACTGGGTTATTCTCCCACCTGTGTTGTCGATAGCGGCGACGAGACCATCAACGATGCGAATAGCTCTATCAGCATGTGCGGCAACGTTCGGGTCATGTGTAGCGATGATGAATGTTTTGCCTGTACGGTCTCGTAAGTCTGCGATGAGGCGTAGCACATTCTCACCGTTACGCGCATCAAGGTTGCCCGTTGGCTCGTCGGCAATGACAAACGCAGGGTCGGTTGCCAGCGCACGTGCAATGGCAACACGCTGCTGCTCCCCACCGGAGAGTTGTGTCGGGCGGTGCGACAGACGATGTTCAAGACCAACCAGCGTAAGCAGCTCTTTTGCACGTGTTGATGGTAGACCCTTATGCTTGCCGACGTACAATGGCACTTCGACATTCTCCTGCGCCGTGAGCGTTGGAATCAGATTGTATGCCTGGAAGACCATGCCAATCTTGTTGTTACGCACCCCTGCCAGTCGTCCCTCGCCCATGCGTGTGATATCAACGCCATCGATTAAGACTTGCCCACTTGTCGGGTTATCGAGACCCGCAATGATGCCCAGAAGTGTGCTTTTACCAGAACCGGAAGGACCAACGATAGAAATGAACTCGCCGTTCAGAATTTGAAAACTGATGCCTTTGAGAATATCTATGCGCTCTCGACCAAGCGGTAAACTCTTTGTGATATTGCGAACATCCATCACTACACGGCGATTCGAGTCTAGTGTTGGTGTTACAGTTGGTAGTGTTCTTGCTTCGTCCATTGGAAATGAAGGCTCCTTATAATCTCTGTGTCCTTGTTATTGATATAATGTTCTTTCTCTGTAGTCCATCAATGTTGAAGGTTGGCAAGTGATGTTGGAAACCGATGTAGGGACAGATTCATCACGTCCATGCGTGATAGGTGACCGGGCCAGACGGACGTGATGAATCTGTCCCTACATCGGTTTCCGCGTTACCTGTTTAAGGTTCATTATCAGCGAACTACAAAGAAACATGTGAAAATACCGTCTACTTCTACTATACATACACGTTTACTTACGTGCAAATGAGGGAAGGGTTGTGTAACTTCAAGTTGCTGCGAAAAAAGTACAACCTTTTCACGTGCTATATGCAACGTAGGCGAACTATGCTATACTGCTCACGAATATTTGTGGCACATTTGGACAGATATCGCGTCCCCTTCATAATAAGACGTGTTTTTCGGCACGCACATTGTAGCGATAGGTGGACAGATAGAGTTAGTTATTCTGGTATCTTCAAGAGCCAAATAAAACTCATGAGTGAGAGGACAAACACATTATGCGGCGAGGAACACTCACACTCCTCCTCTTTATTATCTTACTGGGATTAGGGGCGGCATATACTATCTTCTGGCCCAACCCATCGTGGCATGGCATTCCCAATCCATTTACGATCAAGCAAGGACTCGACCTGCAAGGTGGTGTGCGCGTGCTAATGGTTCCCAAAGCAGGACAAAATGTCACATCAGACGCCATCAGCGCAACACGAGATGCTATCGAAAGCCGTGTCAGTGGTGGACTTGGCGTCAATGAACCAGATATTCGCATTCAGCAGAACGGCGGTCAGTACGCAATTGCTGTCGAACTTCCTGGATTGACTGGCGGCAACCAGCAGCAACAAATTAACACTCTTTTGCAAACTGGTAAATTGGAGTTCTGGGACACAGGTTCTTCAGGACTGCAAGCGGGAACTGCATTCGACCCAACACAATATGCATCAAGCAATGGTGGGACTCAGCCACTTTTCACAGGTGCTGATCTCGACCCGTCATCTTTAAGCGTTGCTCAAAATCAGCAAACAGGTGGCGCAGGGTATGTCATCACGTTTGCAATGAAGGGTGCAGCTTTCAATAAACTCAGTTCTTTTACAGCAGCACACGTCGGTGATTATCTAACCATTACACTTGACAGGCAGGTCATATCCTCGCCTGTTATCCAGAGCCAATTGCCGGGTAGCGGTCAGATTACAGGCAACTTCACGCTCGATCAGGCAAATCAGTTGGTCAGCGTCCTCAAATACGGTGCGCTCCCCGTCGCGCTGACCATCCAGAGCCAGGAGACAGTGAGTGCGACACTTGGCGCGGATGCTATCATCAAGAGCGAAATTGCTGGTGCTATTGGCCTGGGTATCGTTATCCTGTTCATGCTTCTTTACTATCGCTTGCCAGGGCTGCTTGCCGACTGTGCATTGATACTATATGGTCTGTTCACCTTTGCTATCTTCAAACTCATCGGTGTCACCTTGACGCTGGCAGGTATTGCTGGTTTCATTCTCTCTATCGGTATGGCGGTAGACGCCAACGTGCTGATTTTCGAGCGCGTCAAAGAAGAGTTACGCGCAGGTAGGCTCCTCTCCTCAGCCATCGACATCGGGTGGAAACGCGCATGGCCCTCTATCCGTGACTCGAACATTTCGACGCTCATCACCTGCTCCGTGCTGTACTTCTTTGGTAGCAACTTTAGCGCAAGCATCATCGTTGGCTTTGCCACGACGCTGTTCCTGGGTGTTGTCATCAGTATGTTCACAGCCGTTGTGGTAACGCGCACCTTCTTGAACCTGCTCGTACCAACAGGTGTTATGAATCATCCAGCACTCTTCGGGCTTCCGGCTGGCGCAATTGCCTCGTCGGCGGGTCGTCGGGGTCTCTAAATAGAGGAGAAGAATTCATCGTGTTCAACCTTGTCAAATATCGCTGGCTCTTCATCCTCATTTCGATGGTGATTATCGTGCCAGGCACACTATCGCTTATTATCGCTGGTTTGAATGTCGGCATCGACTTCCGTAGTGGCGCGAACATCGAATTGCGTCCACAACGTCCGGTCACTATTGCTGAGATGAATCAGTATGTGAAGCCGCTCAAATTCACCGACCTACAGTTCGTGCTTGGCGATGTAGGAACGAGCGCATCACAGGCGGGCAACAAAACTGTCTGGGTTCGCCTTAATACAGCGATAGATACCAGTGTTCAGAATGCTATTGCTAACAAGAATGATACCGCAAGTCCGGGACTCATTCTCAGCAAGTATCCTGGTACAACGACGAGCTTTTATACCATTCCGGGGACGAAGCCATACACGCTTCTAGTTATTACTGGCTTTGCAAACGCTCCATCCCTCAGTGATATCAAGACGACTCTGAGTAAAATTCCTAATACAAGTGATCCCACGAAGGGGCCTGCAACAGTCAGCAACACACCTACAGTCGGCGCAACAGGAACACCCACAAAGAGTCCTGGTATCACCACATCTCCGACTCCGACCACATCGAGCAATCCCTCGAATATTCCGGTGAATGTTGTGGATGTATCTCAGGGAGCTTCGACGCAAACTGTCATTATTCAGACGACATCGCAGTTCCAGACAAGTGATGTACCAAGTCTGTTTTCGGCTATCCTCAGTCAAGGTGGCCCCTACATGTCGCTGGATAGTAACTCTGAGGTGAGTCCTTCGGTAGCTTCGCAGACAACGACGAACGCTATTCTCGCGGTCATCGCGGCTTCCGTTCTCATCCTGGGCTACATCTGGTTTTCGTTCCGCAAGGTCTCTAAGCCCTGGCGATATGGCGCATGTGCTATCATTGCTCTGCTCCATGACGTACTGGTTGTGCTTGGTATCTTCTCCATTCTCGGATGGTCGCCGTTGCACATTCAGGTAGACTCACTGTTCATCACGGCCTTGCTGACCGTTGTTGGTTTCTCGGTCCACGACACCATCGTGGTGTTCGACCGCATCCGCGAAAACATGCAGCGTCGTACCGTCGAGACGTTCGAGCAGGTGGTGAATGCAAGCCTTGTGCAGACGATGGCTCGTTCGCTCAACACCTCGCTCACCGTTATATTCACGTTAAGCGCACTCACGCTCTTCGGCGGCACCGGTAGCGTTCACAACTTCACGCTTGCCTTGCTCATCGGTATCATAAGCGGAACCTACTCCTCGATCTTCAACGCAAGTATGTTGCTGGTCATCTGGGACAAGGGCGAGTTCAACCTTCGTAAGATTTTCCGCCGCAATGATACGCCGATAGTCAGCAAACGCGAAGAGCGCGAACTGGCACGCGCACGCGGATAAACATAAACGCCTGTAGGGACAGATTCATCACGTCCGTTTGTCAACAATGGCCGACGAGCGGACGTGATGAATCTGTCCCTACAAGTGTTTCAACGGGTAAACGAGGTATCGAAAGAAGGAATACGAATGCTCACAGCACTTGACCATGTTATTATCGGCGTCCGAGACCTGGACGAGGCCACACATGTCTTCCGTGACAATCTGGGGCTTATTCCCAGTGGTGGGGGTGTGCATACCAGTGGTGGAACAGCAAACCGCATCATTGTTATCGGCGATACCTACCTGGAATTGATTGCAGTACGTACTCCTGCTGAAGCTCAGGCAAGTATGGTGAATCGCCTTGCGAAAGGTGAAGGGTATCTGAATTTTGTTCTGTCATCGAATGATATTCAAGCTGATAGCGCAGCAATGAAACATCGAGGTATCTCTATTGTCGGCCCCAAAAAAGGCGAACTCAATGCAGGCGAAGGCCGCTCACGCTCATGGATGCGAACGGATATCGAACGTCCCGATCTCACGCAGCATTACCCGTTTCTGATTCAGCATGATAGCACAGGTGAGGAGCGGCGTACTCGACTCGCTGGCTGGACAACACCACCTGTACATCCGTTGGGGGTTTCAAAGATTTTGAGTGTCACCATTGCGGTGAAGAACTTGCCCGAAGCTGCACAACGCTTCGAGCATATCTATGGGCTACATCCTTCACAAGAATATTCAGGCGAGGCAGATTCCTGGGATGCCATTCTTGTTGGATTCTTGCTCGAACCGAGTTTGCAAAGTTTCGAGCTAGCCACTCCTATACCTGCTGTCTTCGATCCCGTTGCAGTCAATAACGACGGAAGCGATTATATTCCTGAGCCGGGGGCGTTGACACGATACCTACAACAGTATGGTGAAAGTGTATGTCGTATGACCCTCGCTGTCGAAAACCTCGATGCTTCACGTCGCTTCCTCGACGCGCATAACGTCACGTATACCTACAAAGAACATCCTGCCTATCCACGTCCCGTCCTCTGGATACAACCGGATCAGGCATGTGGAGCTTCAATCGTCTTGCACGAATTTACACCTGATATGCCGCAAGATAATCCTTTGCATCTGTAGTACATGCACATTTGTTTCCTCTCTGTATTATGGAACTGTACTATACATTACGGAGAGGACGATTATGCATACTGCAAAGGAAGCGTTATATACAAGGCGATTTTGTCTACTTGCTCTCCTGACAATGCTAGCGAGCTTTATAGTTCTGCGAGCGAGTCACACACAACGGGTGATGGCAATAGATACAACGGGTACAAGCGTTGTGATCAGTATAAGTGGTGCGTCTGGACAGGCAGTTTTTTTCCCATCACTCCTCACTATTCATATTTATGACACTGTTATCTTTGTCAATCAATCTACAACCCCCTGTGCTGTAGCGGCAGACGACAACAGCTTTTCATCTCCATCCATTGCTCATAATCAGCAATGGAGTACGACGTTTAGTATTCTAGGAGCGCACTCTTACCACGCAACCTCGGCAACAAGTAGTAATGATATGCCGATAGGCGAGATACTGGTTGTCGCAGATAACGTCGCTCTGCTACCAACGCCACAACCACAAATTGAAGCTACCGCACTTGCTATTATCCAGGCAGGAAAGCATCCGCCCGATGTTATTCAGCTTCCCACGACCTCGACGACGGTTCCAGGTGTACACTCGCATCCACAGCTAAGTTTACAGGCACGATTGCTTTCATTTCCTATTCTTGCAATTGCCAGTGGTATGTTCGCCTTATTCATCTTCCTTGTACTATTGATCATCGTTCGCTTTCGTCGGAAACATCGTGCAAAACAAGACGATGATGAATGGATTGACGACGGATTTTCGGATATGTACAACACACATGCGTATCAAGAAGCTACATCATCCACAGCATTGGCAACACTCGTTGCTCAAAAGGTACAGCAAACGCAGGAAGCGAAGACCGTTCAGCCGTCGCAAACACCGAAAATAGCATGGTATAGAAGACTGTTTCAAACAATACAGACACGCACTCATAAAAGGGATAAAGACGATGAGGATGATGAGAACTACGAATATGAAGCATAAGCTGGGAAAAGTAATGTCGATGGCGTGGCTTTTCTTCCTTATTCTAGCTATCCTGTTTGGCTATATGAATGGCTACTCGCGCAATACATCACTGTTGGATGCTACAAGTACACCATACCATGTCACCATCATAACGAGCAATTTTCGGATTGCTCAACTCTCGGCATCAGCCGACGATGTGAGCAATCCTCAGCACGTCCTTTTTCATCTGCAAAACGGAACATCACTCTGGTACGGCATCAGCATGACATCGACCCCGGCAGGTATCATACCGCTTGCTGCAACTCCATCGGATATCGTATCGACTACCTTTCTCAACGCAGTCCCTTTATTGCCACCTGCTCAAGTTTTACCTCTCGATTCATGGAACGGTATTTATCACTTTCAAACGCTTCAGCTTGGCGTCTCTTTCACTGGGCCGGGTCAACAATTTCAACTTACCTTATCGCCAACCGAACCCCATGCCGTGACGCTTGATATCATAACAATGTTACTGCACTTGCTAGGACTTCATAGCGAGGGAACACAGATCGGGCTTCTGGAGAATGGCTTGTTGTCAACCATTTTTACAGCAACAGGTGGAATGAAAGATTTTGAGTCACTTGTACAGAATTACAGTCAAGTATTGACAGGTGGAACAGACACAACGCAACCGCTCACCTATGCCTATGCCTGCGCTCTCGACCTCTCCAATCTTCTTTCCGACAATAGTGAGCAGACAACACTTGCCGATGTCCTCTGGCGTATCGAAGGAAAAGCTATTTCACGCGACAGCATCTTACAATCGATCATCGGTTTTTCTCAAGCACAATCTGGTCTGGCAATAGAGGGTTATATCAAAGGTCAGGCAACAATGTTCGCGCCTATGCTTTCAGGCGTAGACTCCCCAAAGGTAGAGTTACAGACAATGAGTAATGCTGTTTCAGACCCGACACACGGTATCAGCGTAACAGTTACAACCTCGCTCACAGCACATGCAACGGCATCAAAGAAAATACTTGTTACCCCAACACCGAAACGATAGGAATGGGGACGTTTAACTGTGACGATTATCATGCACAACAAATCGTAGCTTGCGTTTGAAGGCTTTCTCGAACAGGTCTGCCTTATCACGTGCCTGTTCCAACTCTACATCGAGATCTGCCAGTGGACGCGACCATAAGGCAATCGTCCAGGTAGAATCGTTACAATGTTTGGCATCCGCCGCCAGACGTAACACACGCGAGTCATGGTTATAATCAAGTGCATCCGCAACACGCAACAACGCTGCAAGATAGGAGACACGCTTCCGTGCAGAACGGCTCATCACCGCAAACTCGGCATGATCATTGCTTGGCAAAGCACGTCGATGATAGCGAGCAATACAGGCAATCTCATGTCGCTCTTCATCAGAAAAGTCGGGAAGCTGTGTCTGTTTGATGAGTTTGAACGAGTGCTTGTGGTGACGACGTGCCTCAACGAGCATACCAGCATTATGTAGAAGGGCAGCACGTTCAAGCAGGCGCAGTGCATGTGCATTCAACTTGTGAAGCGGCAATGTCTCTTCAAATAATTGCGCCGCGAGCCGCGTCACCTGCCGTGCATGAGGCCAGTCCTCGACGAGAAGTCCACCGCTTAAATACAATTCCTCTCGCGTCGGATACATATTCTGTCCATTCCCCCACCATCCCAATTCTTCAATTGAGTGTGCTATCATCTCTGACTCGCGCTTCCTTTCATCTATACATGTCATAAAAATCTACATCGCTAGCTGCTGCGACAACATACGACTGAAATTCTGCTCTTGTAGCTGATGCCAGTGCCGCTGAAATTCCCCATAATATGTATCACGGCTATCTCGCAACGTATTCATAAGTTCTTCAAGCCCACACCGTTCCCCATCCGTTAGTGTACCACGCACATCGACCAGTGAGGCAAGCAGGCTATGACTTATCTCAACGTCTTCATTCATTGCTTGCTTTTCCACCTCATTCCCTGCTTCAAAACGGGCCGCATGACGCTTCGGTATCTCAGTACGTCGGGAAGAGCTATCTCCATGACTTTCCACAGGCTCCAGACAGCGACGAACCAGAGCCATCATCACATCAGTATCGTGGATTGTCCCCAACTCCTCCTGTATCTTCGTTACCTCTTCGATGCTGTTACTGACAGAGGATGGCAACACATCGGCAAATATTTCCAGGGTGTAGCGCAAACGTTTCGCCGCAATACGCAAATTATGCAATTCGCTGACTCGCTGTGGCTCATCCGCATAGTGGCCCCACTGCTCGAATTCTTCTAGCCGTGTGCTAGCAATCATTCTCGCATTCTTTGCGGTGGTTGCCTGGGCATCTAAGCCTGTTATCTTCTTAGCCTTTGCCATGCTGCCACCTTTCCGATGCAAGACAGGCATGTATCTGTTCCTCGAATGCCTTCTGGTCAAACTCCTTGAAAAATTTCTTGAGCTTGCGTTGCTGCTTCTTACGATAGCTTCGTAACCGCTTGACCAACCAGTCAACACCCTCTTGCTGTTCCTGCTGTGAATTCTGCGAGTTCTGTACTTCCTGCCCGGCAAGCTGTTTCAAATTTCCTATCATGACATCCGTATCGCGCACTTTGCCAAGCAGATTCGCCATTTTCTTGACCTGCTGATAGATACGCTGAAATAGTTGAGGCTCACAGAGCGGTTCGTAGGCATCCAATACAGCACGTAGACGACGCGAGGCCACACGCATCTTATGTACTGCCTCGCTATCCTTTCCCTTCACAACGGCATCGCGCCACTCAAAAAGTGCCTCAGTACGTTCCTTCAACAGGCGACGCCCCGTTTCATTGAAAGGCTCATCGTGCTGTTTCTGTTCGTTATCGTTTGATGAACTTGACTTTTGAGATGCTTGCTCGCTTACCTGTTGTAGCCACTGGTCGCCATACTGTGCATAGGCAAGCAACACACCTTCTCGAATGCCATGCGGACTCACCTGAATGCGCTCAAGATGTAGGTGCTCCATCACGGTACGAATAATCAACGCCCCGGCAGGCAGAATACGAGCGCGTTCCACTGGTTGTCCGAAGCGCATTGCAATCTCTTCGGCAAGCATCGAGTGTAGCAGACCTTCGCAACGAACGATATCTTCACGACTCAGCGAAAAATCGTGCAGGTCACGCCGAAACGCATGATGCGAGAGATGTAACAATGAATTTGCGCTTCCCCCGGTCACTGTCAGCACAGGTATATGTCGCTTGATATGCATACCTTTCAAATAGGTGGTGAGAAATGTATAAGCAACGGACAATTCATCACTACTCGGTGGGTCGGATAGCAGGTAACGGTCATGTATCCAGCCAGAACCAAGAGGAACAGAGGTACGCCATGTAATATGCAACTGCTGTACTGGATTGTTCGCATGTCCAGCATCGTAACTTGCTGTGACAAGTTCCAGACTTCCGCCGCCCAGATCCATGACTCCTAACTGAGGGGGAATACGAGGTTCTTGCAGTAATTCATAGGTCGCGCCAGCAAAGGTAAGTGACGCTTCGACATCGCCAGGCACAATCTGCACGTCAAGTCCTGTCTCGCGTCGCACGTCTTCGACAAAATCCGCACTGTTGCTCGCCTGACGAATCGCCTCGGTTGCAACGACAAGCACAGGAGATGCGGAAAAATGTTCGGCGATAGCTTTGTAGTTGCGTAGTGTTGTTAACGAGGTATCGCGTTTCTGTGGCGAAATTGCGCCCGTCGCGGTAACGCTCTCACCAATACGCACCATATCCACCTCATCCGCCAGGATATCCAGCGTATCGGGATGAAGACGTGCGACCACAAGATGAATTGTATTGCTGCCAATATCAATGGCAGCGGCAACACGCTCTTGCCCATTATTAGATGAAGACATCTACAGTACCTACAATCTCTACCTTATCATCATATATCTATATATATCTTTAACACCTACGTGAAAGGATGGACGAACAAAGCACAATGAGTGATATGACTTTCATGGATACGTTTCCACACATGTGTCACAAAATCTCAATAGTGAACGTATGCTATTATACCATCTTTGTGCTACTATTAACACGGGTCAAGACGCCAAAAAGACTATTGACAATTCGCAACGGATAAGGTAGTATTGTGCATGTCCCCATGAGTGGGGCGATTCACGACTAGCCAAAGTGGTGAAACTGGTAGACACGCAACGTTCAGGGCGTTGTGCCTTAACTGGCATAAGGGTTCGAGTCCCTTCTTTGGCACCCCCTATTTATAGGACGAATGTCTCAAGCCGTATGTACAGCCGCTTGAGACATTTTTTATTTTGTGATCGGGAACATAAATATTATGAACATTCCAGGGGTGTGAGCGGCTACCAGGGTCTGATAGAATCAGACCCTGGTAGCTGGTCTTTTTCGGCTGCGTTATGCGTTGTCGGACTGGAACATCCACTCGATGCCGTACTTGTCTGTAAGGGTGCCGTAGGTTCCGAAGAATGATTGTGTTAAAGGCTGACCAACGGTTCCACCTTCAGAAAGTTTCGTAAAGAACGATTGTAGCTCTTCTTTTGTGCCGCCATTGATGCAAAGCGTAATATCGTTTCCTCGCGTTAGCTCTCCTGGCATTATCTGATCCGAAGCCATTAGCACGATACCGCCTGTTTTCAACAGTGAGTGTATCACCGCATTTTGCATTTCCGCTGGCACCTGATCTTTCATGGGAGACTCTGCTGCCGTCGTAATAGAGAGTTCTCCGCCCAAACAATCGCGGTAGAATTCCATTGCTTCCCGGCAATTGTTAGGAAATGTCAGGTATGGATTGAGTTGTGTCATTGTCTAGTTTCTCCTTCCTTGAAAAACACGACTACGTGAAGTATTGTAAGGCTCAGGTGACACTCCGCGTCGGTTAGAAACCGAGCGGCTTCTTCCACTCCTCTGTAGTCGCCTGTTCGAGTATGCGCCTCGTAGAAGCTACTCATGGAACAAGCGTAGTTGAGTAGGAATAGACAGAGAAGCCATATCCATGGTACTAGCTTCTCTCTGGGCGATGCCATGCCCACACCGCTCTCCATGCCTCTGAGTGAGCGAGTATGATGGATTCTGTTCACTCTTGGCATCTTGGGAGAAGGGTGTACCTGATACTTTCGTACCCTCTTGTCGAGTGTGAGGCTTTTCTTGATAGCGTTGGATGAGCCTTTGACCGATCACAAGACTGGCATTCCTATCTGCATTATCGCGCTTGCCACACATTGGACAGACCATGAGCGGCGTTCCTACCGTATAGCCTTCTTCGGGCATTCCGTAAGCATAACGGATAATGGGCGTGTGGCATCGGGCGCATTCTCGACTGGTGTGACGTGGATTGACTCGACTGGTTATGATACCTTCATTCCATGCCTTGTACCTGGTATACTGAAAGATGCTTCCCTTCATCCAGTACGCCCGTTTTTCGTTGCCACGCTTGCTATACTTGCCCTTCTCAGGTTTCAAGTTGGCAAGGTGTTCAAAGACAAGAATGCTTGCTCCATGTTCCCTTGCAAACTCTACGATACGCCTACTGATACGGTGTGAAACCGCTTCATCAGCGTTGCGTATCTTTGCCCAGAGAGCAACATTATCCTGTTCATTCTCTGCGATGATGCCAGTACGTGATCGGTTCCGTGCGATACATCCTAACTGTTTCTTCCTAAAGCCCTGTATGCTGTTCCCGTCTTTGATGAAACGGGTTGCCAGAATGGAACCTTCAACAGTCTGAATAGTACACACTGCGATGTTATCACCTAAATTGAGGTCTACCGCACAGATAGCCGTAGCGGCGTCTGTAACTTGTATAGCGATTTTTGAGGGACGGGTAAAGGGCTTCTCGATAGGGGTATGCAACCACCATGTAGACCCTTTACAGAGAAGAGACGGACTCCCTACCTCGAAACCGTCTTCTACATGACGCCCTAATGTTCGTACCTTGACCCATGCCCAACATGCACCTGTCCACACTTTGAGCAGAATGCTCGTTTCCGTTCGCTTTTTGTACATGCCAGCATAGAAAGACACGCATTTATTCCATGTACGAGGGGGAACAGGTGGCCTGTCTCCGAACTTTTTGCCTTTTGCCTCTGCTTTCGCTTTCCTGGCTTTCCACTTTCTGAGGTGAGCAAAAACGAACGAGCAGAACCAAGAGCAGCATTGATAGCGGCACGTCGAAACATCGCGGGTATCGAGTCGGCTATCTCGACAAGGGGAAATGCAGGAGCAGGATTATCAAGTGTGGCATGAGTCAGCTTTTCGAGAGCGGTAAGAGCCTCTTTATTCGAGAGGTCTAGCAAGCCCTCATGAGCATTGACAACGTCGAAGTAAAAAGCAACCACACGATTGTACAGCACATGCGTCTCATGAAACCACTCACTCTGAGTTGGCTTGTAGACCAGTGCATGTTGTATCGTCTTGGTTGCCTTTGCCATGATTACAGTCCCTTTTTCTCACTCGACTTCAAACCATGTGATCGGCTCTTTGCAATTCCACGAAAACGTATTTCTTCGACAACGTTCCTTCTCACTCTTTTTGTTAAAAGAGGCATAAAGGTGAACAAAAATCTCTGTGCCATTGAGCAAAGGAGCAAAATGAGCGGTCTGACAATCCTACAGATGGTAACGAGAAAGGATTGACATTTTTCACGTCAATCATAATTCTTTTTTCTCTCCAGCCTTTTCCGCAAGCAAGCGTAAAGCAAGCCGAATAGCATCGCTATCACTTGTAACACCATATGTTCGCTGAATTGTCTCTATAGCTTTACGGTCTGACTCATCAAGGTAAATAGTAGTTTTCTTCTTCATGAGATAAGTATGTCAAATTGCCATACGTTTGTCAAACGATACAGCAAAATAGACATGTTGTCAAGAGCAAGGGCTAAAGCCATGTACGTCTGACCGACGCCCTTGGAAACGGCACGGCTTGCGACGGGCTAAAGCCTCTGCTGACAAAAAACGGAATTGTTCTGGCTATTTTCCGAAGAATCGCTGTGTAAATGTCGCAATGAAACTTATTTCAATGAGCAACCCGATCACTGCCTCAAACGCCGCCATCACCACTAATGGATTGTGAAGCGTAGCAGTCTGCTCGTCCAGATTAGGCAAAACCCACGCCCATGAAAAGAGGTTAGGCTATAAACGAGTGCATCAGGCCAAAACGGAAGATGTCCAAAGAGAGCATATGCGAGAGCAAAACCGAATACGACAAGGAGATACCAACCAACAGTTCTCTCAGGCTTATAACCATAGCCAGCTAGTATATCGAGGAAGAGCGAGAAGATATAGGAGCCAAGTTGTTGTACTTGCTGCCGTAGGATAGGAAACCATATTTTCTTTTTTTCATCTTGCCTTGTTTTCATGACAAACAACTGATACCAGTATACTTTTCTTTGCAGAACATTGGCACGATAGGCAAAGCGAGTTGCATCCTCATTGAGTCCTTGCCCTTGCAAAGCAACAGCGAGTTGTCGATTTGCACGAGTAGCAGTTTTGTACTGGTATAAATGTGTTCCTATTGATTTCTTTGTTCCATCCTCATCATACTTTTGTCGTGCTCGATGCTCTTCACCAAGCAGAATGACCCTTGACCAATCTACAACAGAAAGATTGCTGTCACCCCATTTGACATCAGCAAGAAAAGAGCCAATACCATTCAGGCTACTCAAAGAAACATTGTATAAATCAACTCCTACTAGTCTTGCTTCAGTAAGATCGGCACGTGCTAATTTTGTGTTATTAAGAAAAGCTCCATCCAAAGTTACCGCACTGAGATCAGCTTCTATTAGTTTTGCCCAACAAAGATCGGCTCCCTCCATCTCTGCTCCATTAAGAGCAGCTCTTTCCAAGTTCACCCAACATAAGCTAGCTCCCGACAACTTTGCAAAACTAAGGTTAGAGTATTGCAAATGTGCTCCATTAAGTCTTGCGCGTGATAATTGCACATTAGTAAGGTCTGTGTAACTAAGGTTTGCTCCCTCTAAAATCGCGTCACTGAGATTTGCTCCCTCAAGCTGTATGAGTCCTTTGGCAAATTGCTCTTCTAGTAACTCTTTACCCTCTTTATCAGTTAAAGTACCTTGAAGATTAGAAAGTGGCAAATTGGTTAAATTCACACATTCACCTCCATCTCCACGCAGATCAGCCCCTCGTAAATCCAACCCCTTTCGATCTCTCTGCTGCTCATCACTCCACACAATAGGCCCACGCCCATTTTCATGCGTCACCAGTAACCACTCAACATCCGCACGGTCTAACTTCACGCCACCAAATGGATAGATGCCCTTCTCGATATCAACAGGGATAGCACGGTGTCGGGCAAGCTCCTCTTGACGTTCTTTGCTGATTTCTGGCTCTGTTCGCCATGACCAACCCTGTTCTTGCCAGTAAATTCGCCATTCGTCTCGATTATCACCTTTGGGACAAGATAATAATGGTTGCTCATGTTTTTCCTGCACATCTTTTAATTCGTCGTGCTTTGGAATACGATGTGGATTCGAGGAACGTCCATTGTGTTTCTGATGGCTCATGTTCGCTCCTTACTCTTTCTTACTTGTTCTCTATATGCTATTCTAGCCTATCGCCTGTATACTTTCAGCTATTCTTCGTATGTATATAGACGAGAAGGATGTTAGTTGCTCAAATATCTATCTAGTACAACACCTCACTAGATGCTATACTATAGATAACATTTGAACTCATCCCTTTGAAGAGAAATAAAATTGGTATCCTTGACACAAGGAGCGCATTATGATTATGACTGATTTGCTCAAAGAGGCGTTTGAACGAGCGCAGCATCTTCCTGATACTGCTCAGAACACTCTGGCAGCGCATATTCTGGAAGAGATTGAGGAGCAAGAATGGGAGGCAATCATTAGCAAGCCTCGCGTACAAAAAAAGTTGCTTGCTCTAGCCGAGGAAGCGTGGAAGGAATACGAAGCTGGCGAAACTGAGGAGGGAGGATTTGCTGTAGAGTGAAATCCCGTAGAAGTAAACAATTCCGTAAGTTGTATGATGAACTTCCCCAATCCGTTCAAGAACAAGCTTTAGCCGCATATCGACTTTTTAGAGCAAATCCGTTTCATCCAAGTTTACATTTTAAGCAGATACGACAAGATGCTCCCGTCTACTCTACCCGTGTTGGCAAAGGCTATCGTGCGGTAGGGATATGGAAGGGCGATATGATTGTATGGACCTGGATTGGCAGTCATGCTGACTACGATAAATTATACTAATTGCAATTGCTGTCAAAATACCTGTGATTTTTGACAGCAATTAGCAAATAGACAAGCCCGATAGTCTGTGAAAACATTTTATACTTCCACAATTAGCCTTGCTTTTCCACTTGTTTCAGCCCCTCATTCACCCACGCCACATGCATCGTTTCGTGATGAGCATTCGTCATCAAGACGCCGCCAATGGTTCCATCACCCCACGGCGCACATGGAATAGGCATTGCCAGTTGCTCGTCCGTCAATTGTTCAACAAGCGTCAACGTATCTGCACGTGCATTCGCAAGGTCGGCAAGCAGCGTTTCTAGCGAGTCACTGCGGTGTGCATCGACATATGCCTGATTGTTGCGATGTATCCATGCTAGCACCTCTTCCCGATTTTTTGCACCTGTCCGACTAAATCCAACAGGGTCTTCGCTACCCTTCACAGTGCGTCTTGCCATGCCTAGAAATGATCGCTCAACGAGTGTCAGATGTGCGAGATGGTCTTTCGGACGCCAAGGTGCGCCATCGGGTGCTTCGCTCTTCGTACAATTCTCTTCTAATTCCTGGGGCGTCAATGTTTGATAACGTGCCAGCAGTTTCTCTCGCTCTTGTGCTAACGTCTCTATAATCTCATTCCGTGTCGGCATTTTTTACTCCTGTGTACTTAGTATCACTCTCAACAGTTAGCGTAACATCATCCGTAATGTATTATAGGCACAGCTTTTTGTTCGACACAATTGCGCATCAGGAAGTAGCATTTTCATACGCTAAAACTCCTTTGTAAGAACGTCAACATAATATGCTGGCTTTATTTTTCATTGCGTTTTATCGCAGTGTTTTCGTTTCAAAATGAGGCTACTATTCTATTGACAAACTCAGCCCTATCACTAATAATGGGCTTGGTTGGCTAATGGTATCCTCTTCTGTACACAGTATTTTTCATCAGAATCAGCATTGTTTGCCTTTACGAAAATGCGGAGGAATATATGCGTAGTCTTTCTATCTTGTGCCAACAGCGTTTTTCTTTTTTTATTGTGCAACAAACTGACTCAATGCCGACTACGCCTTCACGTCTTCCAAAAGGAAACAGACTGCTACTGGGCCTGAGTCTGCTGCTCGTTCTTGTGCTGATTGGCTCCGGTCTAGGGGCGTACTTTACCTTTTTCTCGCATCATTCCTCACCTCCCATAGCAACGCAGTCCGTTGCTGGCTATGCTTATTTCGTAAGTAGCGGCCTCCTCAGTGCCAACCCGAATTCTAATCAAGGCATCACCGACGAATTACAGGTAACATTGAAAAACATTCCGAACCCACCATCAGGAAAAAGCTATTATGCATGGCTTTTGAACGATAAAACGCTGCAATGGAGTCCGATACAGCTTGGTGAGTTGAATGTGAACAACGGCACAGCGGTATTATCTTTTAATGGTGATGCACAACATACGGATTTGCTTGCTACAAATAGTCGTCTCTTTGTCACGGAAGAGGATGCAACCTCTACTCCGGTCAATCCTTCTATCGGCGCACCATCAGTCATGTACTATGCCGAGTTTTCGCAAATTCCCAATCCTGCTGATCCGAAACATTTTAGTCTGTATGACCATGTTCGGCACTTATTAGCGGATGATCCGAATGTTCAGGCGGCAGGACTCAAAGGGGGACTAGACATCTGGCTATATAGAAATACGCAAAAGTTGCTGGAATGGGCTGGTAGCGTGCGAGATGCTCAGAAGGGGGGCGGCACGGCATTCATGCGTCGTCAACTATTGCGAATGCTCGACTATCTCGACGGCACGTATTACATTCAGCATGATGTACCGGGAAGTACACTCCAGGCCGATCCTACCATCTCAAAAATCGGGCTACTGACGTTCGATGAGGCAAATCAGAGTCCTCCCGGTTATGTCTATCATATTGGGAAGCATCTTCGTGAGATTGCGTCACTTCCCGAAAGCACTTCTGAGCAGAAAATGCTCGCGTCGCAAATCAACCAGTCGCTCGATGTAGTCAATGGGCTGCTTTTTTCCATGCATCTTGATGCGCTCCAACTGTACAAGATGACCGATGCACAATTACTCAGTAATAATGCACGAAATCAGCTCAATACTCTCACCACGTTAGCAAACGAGGCTTTTGTTGGTCAGATAAATTCACAGGGACAAGTCGTCGATGGCATCGTACAAATTCATTACGATATTCAACGCCTCGCAACGTTTACCATTAAAGCATGTACAACGAATCAACCCTGTCCTTCGCTCATATAAGGCATAGAGATGTATAC
>DAIQNC010000004.1:0-18135 GCA_036788655.1 Ktedonobacteraceae bacterium | reverse complement strand
TTATGGTGGCATGAATAGTGCTAACGGCTCTCCACTCGCCACAGCAGGAAACGGTGCAGGAGGAGCGGGTGGTCCCCGTTACCGAATCGCAGCCAGTCAGGTGACGGGTGCGCTTCGGCAAGCACAGACATTTCAGACCCAGGGGCGTTTTAATGATGCTATCGACCTCTGTGAGCAAATTTTAGAGAGCGGCATTGATCGACCCGACGCACGTTATTTTCTAGGGTGGCTCTATCAGGAGCAGCAGCGATGGGACGAGGCCATTCGACAGTTCCAGATGTTGCTGAATGATCCCGACTATGCTCTTTCTTGCTACTATGCGCTGGGCCAATGTTATCGCGCACGTGGCGATTTGCGCACGGCAACCGTCCACTTCGATGAGGCCGTTGATCGCGTCAATCTGGACGCCTTGACCGAAGAGGAGTCAGACCAGCTTGTACAACTCTGTCAAGAGGCAGCAGAGGCGCATCGTATGTTAGGTGAGCAAGAGCAGGCTCTTACCGTCTATCATGCGCTACTTGGTTTCCTCAAGAGCCGGGGTTGGAGTGACAAGGTGGCTCAGGTAGAATTTATGTTGCAACAGATGCAGAATGCGCCAATGTCCCAGATGCCCCCGATGTCTCCACAGGCTCAGGTACGTCCTGTCTCGAATAATACAGCACGTCCTCAGCAAGCACCAGAGCCACAGCAGCCACTCTCGGACGCTGCAACTATGGCTTTCGATATGAATAGCATAGGTGGAGCGCAAAATGGACACAACGGCTCGATGGGGCCAGTGAGCCAGCCTACATTGGCTCAACCACCTCAACCACCCGTGCAAACATCACGCCCGGCACAACAGCCTGTCCCACCAGCACCGCCAACGCAGTCTGTTCCTACACCGAATGCTTCCAATACACCTGATGCGACAAATTCGTCTAACCCAATCAGTTCTGTTGGTGAGCTTCCTGACTGGTTAACGGGCATTTTAAGTGATGCAGATAAGACGCAGGTTGTCAATCAATCTGCTGTGCAAGCGCAACAGGCGCGTGTGCAAGAGCAGCCGACAGTCGCGCAAGGAGTGCCTTCTCAGCCTACGCAATCAGCACAGCCTCCTGTGCCACAGACGCCGCAAAATCAAACTACATCTTCGTCATCCTGGCTCACTGAAGATGTAAAAACCGCGAATACAACTCGTAAGCTGCGCCAGCTGCTCAACCACCTGTAGCGCAACCGCCACAACAACCAGTACCAGTACAGCAAGCGTCAGTACCGCAACCTCAACCGTCACCTGCCGTTGCGCCTGTTGCTCCTACGATGAATGCGGAACAGGTCAATTCAGCACCAACCGCGCAAATTGCTCCCGTTGCGCCTGTTGCTCCTCCTGTCCCTGTTGTGCCAGTATCGACGCAACCCGCACAGCAAGATTATGCCTTCTTGCAAGAACCAGTCGCACCTACAAAGCAGCAGTTAAATTCGCGGCAGGGAGCCGAGGACTTGTTAAGTCAGATTGCGGGTACAAGTAGAGATGAGGAACTCAAGCGTGTTGCTGAAACCGTGCTGACCAGCACTGCGAACTTGCCGGAAAATGTGCGTTTACAGGTTGTGCGTTCGATGCAGGACATTCAAAAGTACATCGATCACGGCTTGCTTATTCAGGCTGCCGAAGAATGTCTGCGTGTCATCGACATAGCTCCGCAATATCTGGATGTTCACCAGGTGCTGTGTGAAATCTATGTGCGTCAGGGGAAGGTCGAGCAAGCCATCACCAAGTATGCCATTCTCGTCGATACCTACATCGTGAATGGGCGTACTGATGATGCGATTGCTACCTATCGTCGCATTCTACAGCTTGAGCCGAATAACCTGACCTATCGTATGCGCCTTATCAACCTGCTCTCCAGTCAGGGTGATAAGGAAGACCTGTTGCGTGAGCGCACACTTGCCGCCGAATCGTATCTGCGCCTCGGCTACATGGACCGTGCTCTCACTGAGCTAGAACAGGCTTTGCAAGAGAGTCCTACAAGTGTCTCGACGCGCCTGAACTACGCCCTCGCATTACAAAAGCTAGGTCGAACGCAACAGGCCGTCGCGGAATACCAGCGGGTCTTACAGGTAGACCCACGTAACTTGATTGCGCTCATGCGCTGGCACATTGCGATGATGACCGCACTGGGAACATCACGTGCAACGATGCTGGAAGTGCTATCACGGGTCTGCTGGCAACTGCGTGGCGAAGGACAGCGCAATTATGACATGGTGGTACGCGAGTACACACAGGCTCTGGATGGGCAGCCCGGCAATGCCGATATCCTCTATGCGCTAGGACAAATTCATCAACAGGCGGGTCAGTTCGATAGAGCCGTTGATAGCTATGAACAGGCAATGCGCGATAGCAACGTCGAAGTGCTGGCGCGTACCAGTGCCGCATACTGTCTACTGACGCAGGGACGCCCGGAGGCGGCAATTCAGCAATTGGAACAGGCTTTACAGAGTGTGCGTCGCACAATGACTTCGATGGACCCTGCTATCTGGGCGGCTCGTCCACGAGAAGAGGGCGAGGAACATCGCGCACCAGAGGTCGAAATTTCGCTCATGCTGGCAAAAGCCTATGAGCGCACGGGTAGACGAGACCAGATGCAAGCCATCTTGCGTCAGGTCAAGCAGGTCAAACCGGAGCAGGGAGAAGTTGCCTCAGCACTGGCGGACATCTCATCGCGTCAAGGTGATGTGAGTAGCGCGTTACAGGAGTATAGCGATCTCGCACGTCACTATCGCAACAGTCGTCAAACAGAGAGTGCGATGCGCGTACTCAACGAAATGGTGCGACTTGCGCCACAAGACCCACGCGCCCATAGCGAACTCGCCGACATCTATATCAATCGCGGCTTACTCGACGAAGGTATTGCTGAATTGCGCTTGCTTGCCGATGTCTATTTGAGACACAATCAGTTGGAGCAAGCCAGCGAAGCATTACAACGAGCTGGAGATATCTATGCCGAGATAGGAAACGATGAAGAGGCACTGGCAAACCTCCGTCGTGCTGCCGAACTCTATCCGAACTCGATGGACTTGTTGCGTAGCATCGTCGGCTTCTGCTTGCAGAATGCGCGTCGGCTCGAACAAATCGACGAGAGAGAGTCAGAACGCTACCAATCTATGGCTGCTGAATATCAAACGATTATCGCTCGTCACTACTTTGATACGCATCAGGTCAAAGAGTCGGTGGCGGCCCTACAGCAACTCATCACCATTGATCGCGGAAACTACGAAGCCTACGACCTGCTCGGTCAAACCTATCAATCCGTCGGCGAATACGAGCAAGCCAGCCGTGTCTATCGTAACCTTGCGCGTATCAATCCCGAAAGCAGTGTCGCACGCGAACGCTTGACGACGTTGCAGGAGTTGCGAACACGATAAACAGGTAGTTAGTAAGTTCATGATGTCGTAATAGGAAGCGCAAGGAAATAAATATGTTTCCTTGCGCTTCCTATATCTGAGTGATACTAGCGTGTTTTCACGACAACCGTATGAGCAGCCATATCACCGAGACGCTTGCGTCTTGGATTATTCCAGATGATGATAGCACCGACCAGATAGGCAAACAGTCCATCAATGACTCGCAGGAGATTGCGAATGAGGGATGCCCCCCAACCAATAGCAGGTGAGCCATCATCTTTGACTACCCGTAAGCCGAGAGCCATTTTACCGAGCGTTGCGCCTTTTGTCGCTTCCATAGCTACGATATACAGAAAACCGATAAGTCCACCAAGACCACCGAGAAGTGCGGCGGTAGAAGAACTACCAGTAGCCACTCCTATGCCCTCAAGAATGCCTATAAACACACTTATGACCAGTCCATCAATAAGAAGTGCGAGAAAACGTGGGCCGACACTAGCGTATCGGGCTTGAACCTGAGCCGATGCTTGATAAGGTTGATATTCCACCATGTACTCCTGATTCCAGTGAACTACAATATTATGAATAGTAGGGAGAGGACGAAACTTATTTGTGTTCAGCACATCCCCTGTATCTCTTTCATCGGCTCCTTGTGCAATTTCTTGAGAGTCAGACTGGCGTGAGCAGAGGTGCAGAGATGGACAAATCCTTCTCATATCTGGAAGACATGAGAAGGATTTGTCCATCTAGTGGAAGGAAATGCAACGAGGAAGGAACTACGGAGATACTTCGTCCAGACGCAATTCTCTGGTGGACGTGCCGAACTGTGCAATGACGGCAGCCACTACCAGACAGCCACCGATGACAAGGAACGTACCTATCGGGCCAAGCGTTCCAATATTGCTCGCAATAAGCAGAATGCCTACACCACCGCCGACATGTCCGATACCATCCACCAGCGCAAAGCCCGTTGCACGTGCGCGAGTGGGATAGTTCTCTGCCGACCATGCCCAGCACATAGGCACAAACAGGTTGAAGCCGATGAAGAGGATGATTGCTCCAATAGCTGTCACCCAGAAATTGCTTGCCCCACTTACTCCAACGATCACTCCACCGAGAATTGTCAGTACCGCCGAGATGGGCAACCAGTATTTACGCTCCAGCCGCTCGCTAAACCTGTAGTCAAAGATGGCGCATCCGATGAAGCCAAACACGCCTATCGCTGCCACCATACCAGCTTCCGGTGGCGGATATCCCAGAGTAGAGAGGATTGTGGTAAACCCGACGCCAATGGTATAGACCGTGATAAAGGCTATGAACCACATGCTGAACAACAAAAGTGTGCGACGCAGGTACACCGGATTGCCCAGAATCTCGGTGTAGGTTGCACCTTTCTCTCCCGTTTGTAAATGCAGTTCCGAGCCGACTGGCGGCAGATTGGCAAGCCTCTTCATGGCTCGCTGCTCCATGTCGGTCACAATCTCGTCGGCTTCTTCAACGCGGCCTTGCGTAATCAGCCAGCGTGGAGATTCCGGCAAGCGGACGCGCAGCAGGATACCGACTAATGCCAGAAGCGCACCAACGCCATACATCCACCGCCAGCCGCTGCCAGCAAACTGTGGCAATCCATGCACAACCTGTACGGTCGCTATGGAAAATGGCAAGCCCAGAGGAAACGGAGCCGCCGGAGTGGTTAGAATGAGTCCCAGCCAGATGCCTAAGAAGGCTCCTAACGACGACATGATAAAGATGAGCGAGGTATATTTCGCTCGCCCGTTGCTGGGCGCGACCTCGTTGATGTAGGTGGCTACGAGGGCCAGATCAGCACCAACGCCAATACCCGTGATGACGCGAGCGATGATAAACGTGGTGTAATCTTGCACAAAAGCCGTGAACAGTGAGCCAAGACCCGTAATGATGAGCGTGACCAGCAGCATATCGCGTCGCCCAACGCGATCAGCCAGCGGACTGAGGATGAGTGCGCCAATCACGTATCCGCACAGATTCAACAGCGTCGGTAAGCCAACCTTATCCGAGGCCAGTACCAGCCCCGGTGGAGTGTGCGTGACTCCGGCAGGGAGACCCGGCAAACATCCTGCTACAATCTGAGTGCAGGTCTGAATGAAGGAGACGTTGATATCAAAGATGTCGAAGAATGTGAAGAGGAAGCCAACACCGATGATACCGATGAACAGATAGGAAAGCGACCAGATAGGGATACGATCCTGACGAGCAATCACACCTGCGCCACTGCTCGCTACCCCTGAGATGGGTTGGGAAAAACCACTTGCTTCAGATGCCATGAAATGCCCCCTTTCAAGAAGAGAAAGGATCGACGACAACAGCCACAGTGAACCACCCAGGATAAGAAGAGAACGCCGCATCGTTCTCTATACAGAACGAAATGTTCTATAGAAGAAGTATACGGACGAAGAGAATGCTTGTCAAGTAAGCACAACATCTCTTCTCATATCTATCAGTTTTATACTATGAAACTTCGTCATAGTGTTTTTGAGCAGCAGTGACAGCCGCGATGTTTTCTTCGGACCAGTGAATGATAGCGGCAATTGGCTCACAAAGGGTCTGTCCAAGAGGCGTTAAGGCATATTCTACACGAGGGGGAACCTGTGGATAGATCGTGCGCTGCACCAATCCATCGCGTTCCAGACTACGTAAGGTTTGCGTCAGCATTTTTTGCGAAATCCCACCAATTTGTCGTTGAAGTGCCGCAAATCGTTGTGGTTGTTCATTGTTAAGCAATCCGATAATTAGTGTAGCCCATTTATCAGCAATCAAATCAAGCACGTGTCTGGTAGGACAATTGGCATCATAGACGTTCGGAATAAAACTCTCCATCTGGAAACTAGCTCACTTTCTGGTAAGTACAGCACTTTTGAGTGCCTTCTTGAAAAAAGAAACTTGCTATCTTATAGTAACTATTAGAAGGTGTTCTGTCAACTTCTCTTCGTCAAGATGAGAGGGAAACGCCTTCAATCAGAAAGTGAAGAATATGTTCTCCTGAAAGAAAGGATAATTTTCATGTATGCTCTTACCGGAGCCAGTGGTCAGCTAGGCCGCCTCGTTCTCAAGCATCTCCTTACCCAGGTTCCAGCTAATCAGGTGATCGCCACGACACGCAATCCTGATACACTCGCGGATATCGCTGCTCAGGGAGTAATCGTGCGCCGTGCCGATTTCTCCAACCCAACCACCTTGCCAACAGCTTTTGCAGGAGCAACGCGCCTGCTTATCATCAGCACGGATGTTGTCGGGCAACGTGTCGCAGGACACAAAGCAGCAATCGCAGGTGCGGTAGCCGCAGGAGTCAAACATATCGTCTATACCTCGGCCCCGGAAGCCGACCCGAACTCGTCCTATCCCATCACTGCTGAACATGGGCAGACGGAGCTTGCTCTGGAAGCCTCTGGCATCACGTGGACGGCACTTCGCAACAGCTTTTACGCCGAGGTTTTGAAAGGCTTAACTGAACTCTTGCTGGTTGATGGGCAGTTGCTCATTCCAGAAGGACAGGGCAAACATTGCTGGGTATTACGTGAGGATTGCGCTCGCGCAGCCGCAGGTGCGCTGGCTGGTCGATTAACTGATACTGGGCCTGTTGATGTTACGGGGCCAGAGGCACTGACTTTCGCTGATGTAGCGCAGCGTCTATCTCGCGTTTCTGGTCGCACGATACCTGCACGCCCCTTGCCGGACAACGAAATCATAGCCCAGGTTGTAGCGAAGGATGTTCCTGCTGGCACAGCAGGCTTCATGGTGGGAATGGCGAGCCAGCTCGCTCGCGCAGTTTCCATAACGCCTACAGATACCGTGGAGCGAGCAAGCGGAACTACGCCCTCTCCTATTGACGTTGTTCTGCGTGGTACTGTCACTGCCTGAATGTGCTGTTGAACAAGGGCAGAAACGGATTCGAGTAGCATATCTATTCGTTTTAGGTTCAAAACCATCCCATGTTGTGCTGTGATGTATCACGGCTGTGCGTTTCGATACACAGCCGTGATACATAACAGCACAACATGGGGAGAATCGCGGATGTGTGCTGTATCATGTGCAAACATGTCTACGAGACATGATAATAAGCAACAAACATAGCAAGTTTTGTAGTAAATGCTCCTTTGAGTACCCTTTCATCCCGTCAAAAGTCCCACTGGAAACACATCTCCAGACGCATCAACAAAAGCTGCTCATCGCTTATGCTTGGGACATGAAAGATGTCTGCTAACGATTTTGTACAAGGAGAAGGCGAGATGAATGCCATGATCACATCATCAGTAGTACAAAGCACACAAAAGTCCCTGTCGTTCACCAGAATGTTGTTGCTCTGCGGAGCCATCGCAGGTCCACTCTTTCTCTTTACTCTGCTCGTTCAAGACTATACCCGTCCCGGTTTTGATCCTCGATTCGATATGTTGAGCCTCCTCTCGCTTGGAGCATGGGGATGGGTTCAAATCACGAATTTCGTGCTGGTTGGCGTACTCAATCTCCTTTTTGCTGTTGGTCTGTGGAGAGGTCTGCATCCTGGTCGGGCCGGAACATGGGGACCAATCTTGATAGGAGCATATGGCTTGGGTCTGATTGTCGTCGGTGTTTTTCGTACTGATCCTGCCAATGGGTTTCCTGCTGGCGTTCTTGCAGCGACTGGTCCTTCCTGGCATGGCGCGATTCATGCCCTCGGCGCACTCTTCGTTTTCGTTATGCTTGCAGCAGCTTTAGTCGTCTTTGTTCGATACTTTCTCGCACACAAGGAGCGTGGATGGGCTAGCTATTGTCTGGTAAGTGCTGTCCTTCTTCTCCTGTGCTTTTTCGGAAGTTTTATGGATGCGACATTTACGGCGCGTCTCTTGCGGCTCGGAGTATTCGTTGGTTGGATGGCCGCATCCCTGATCGCAATCAAGTTATTCAATACGTTGCATCAGCCTGAACACATGCGAAATTAGCAGATTTAGACCAGAAGATGTGTCCACTCTCATACATGTTGATCATGAGAGTGGACACATCTTCTGGTCCTGAAACCATATCTCACTTCATTGGAATTACCAATATTTTGCCAGGCCACAGGTAATGTGAGTCGTTCACTTACGCCCCAACATGCGCTCTAGCTTTTTGTCGCTCGTCGCGCCAGCGTTTGACATCGAGCAGCTTCCGATATGCCTCATAGACGAGGGGTTGATAGACGAGATCGTGTGTTTCGAGGGAGCGCATAGCAAAGCCACCGAAGCCGCGTTTGAAGACGTAAACGCCCCATAGCTCCTGACCTTCTCCTTGTCCCTCTTCCAGCACATCGGGAATGCCACGGAAGTTGTAGTACCAGCAATCATGCGATTTCGCCCATTGCATCCCTGTCCATTGTAAGAGGTGATTGGGCATCCGTTCGCGGTGTTCGTTGCCCGACGCACCGAACATATACCAACTCCAATGACCGAGGCGCAACACAACGGTTCCGGCAATAGCTTTCCCTTCGTATTCAGCGAGGAAGAGGGCGGCGCGATCATCGACGCTGAACAGGCGCATCAGGTCGTCGTAGTAGGCTTTGCTGTGAATGAAGAACTGGTCGCGTTCACTGGTGGTCTCGTAGATGCGATAGAACGTGTCAAGGTCTTGTGAACCCTCTCCACGTCTCACTACGATGCCTTTACGTCCTGCAAGACGGATATTGTATCGCCATTTCTCTTTCATCTGCGAAAGAATCGTTTTCTCGTCGGGGCGCAGGTCAAGTACCCATTCGTGCCGAATATGCATGGCGTGTGGATTGACGCGAAAGCCACGACGTTGCAGGGCTGATGTCCACTGCATATCGTCAGCAAAGACGCTCGGCTCGATTTTGAGCATGAAGGCATTGTGCTTACGCGCCTCGGCCTTGACATAGTTGAGGAGTTCCGTCATCGCTGGTGAGTCAGGATCGTCTATGACGGGGCCACGTGGTGCATAGAAATAGGTGCGGTTCAGGATGGGGGCACGTGAAACGAGGATGAGTATGGCAGCACATAGCTTCCCTGTCTCCTCCTCGACAACGCCGACGCGCAACACATCGGTGCTACCGAGATGCGGTGCAAGTTCGCCCCATTCATAGGATTGCGTGATGTTGCAATGTTCTGAGGCAGCAACAAAATCGTCCCATTGCTGCCTGTCTGTAATAATTTTTGCCTGTATCATGATTCTATCTTTCCGCTTTTTCCACTTCCTGCTTGCTCCGCCTCGCGTTGTTCGTCAGGCTGCTTCTGCTGTTCTTTTTGTCCCTGCTGACCACGTGCTGCACGTTCCATCTCAACCTTTTTGCGCTCGGCATGTCGCTGTGCGCGTCTCATCTCGACCAGTTTGCGCCATCCTGCATAGATGAGGGGCTGGTAGACATAATCCTGGGTGGGCATGTTGAGGCGTGAGAAGCCGCCGAAGCCTTTTTTATATTCATAGACGCCCCACATCTCTTCGCCCGGCTCCAGGATTTCAGGAATGGTGCGGAAATCGAAGTAGCTACATCCCTTCGACTTTGCCCACAGGAAGCAGCGATATTGCAGCAGATAGGTCGGTTTGAGGTTGCGTTTCTGGTTCGATGAGGCTCCGAACATATCCCAACACCAGTCGCCGAAGCGAAGCAGCATTTTGGCGGCGATAGCCTCGCCCTCGTGTTCGGCAAGATAGAGTACGGCGTCACCCTTGCTGGCAAAGAGACGATAGATTTCCTTATGATAGTCTTTGTTGTGAATAAAGAAATCGTCGCGCTCGCTTGTGACTTTGAGCAGTTCGTAATAGGCATCGAAGTCCGCATCGCTCGTCGCTTCGCGGATAGTCACGCCTTTGCGTTCGGCGGAGCGCACATTCTGTCGCCACGTCATTTTGAGGTCTGCCAGCAGCTTCTCGGCAGATGGGCGAATATCGAGAACCCAACTACGGCGTCCATGCACAGCTATCGGGTTGGTGCGGAAGCCGAGGCGATGATAGGCGGCGAGCCATGCGTGTTCGTTGGGGTCATCATCGGCGATATTTGGCTCGACGCGCAACACAACGGCATGTGTACGTTTTGCCAGTGTATGAGCATAGGTGATGAGTGCAGGTAGTGCAGGTGAATCCTGGCTCTCGACGGTTGGGCCACGCACACTATACAGCCAGTTGAGTGTTACACCGGGTATTTTGCGAGGTAGAGGAACAGGTGCGACGGTGAGTAGCATTGCACCAACCATGCGCCCATCGTCTAAGGCTCCGAGGCGGTAGATCGTGCCTCCGAGATATTTATTCAGTTCGCCCCACTCGTAGGTTTGCAGTAGATGACCGCGTGGTTGTGAAAGCAGAAAGGTGTTCCACTGCTCTTTATCGGTTATTTCCTGGACGGTGAGAGTCATACTATATTAGCCTTCGTTCCCGTATTTTTCCAGGTATTCACGGCGCAACATGCTATAAATACGCACATCATGAAATCTGCCAAAGCGCGGAATAACCTCGCGTATCGTTCCCTCGTATTTGAAGCCAGCCTTCTCGTCCGCACGTTGACCGCCGATGTTGTCGTCCATGTCCTGTGTCTGAATGCGATTCAGGTTCAACTCCAAAAAACCATAGCGAATCATCAATTTCGTGCATTCCGTGCCATAGCCCTTGCCCCAGGCCGACTGGTCGATGATGTTATAAAATTCGGCACTTTGATTGAGCAGGTTGATATCCTTCAATCCTACGAGACCGATAAGTGTGTTATCGCTTTTGAGGACGACACCAAAAATAATATGCCCGAAGCTCTTATAAAGGTTCTCAATGCGCTCCTTGCCGCGTGCATCGCTGGTAGGGTACACGGAAAAGTAGCGGCGCACATCCTCACCATTGAGCCACGTCGAGTAGGCGTGACTGTCCTGTGCAGGCTCCAACGGGCGCAAATAGAGACGCTCACCGATAATAAATGGATTCTGGAAACGAGATGTATCTTCTGTCACTGTTGTGTATACCTCCTCTATGTTCGAGGGCAAGTATAGCATACACAGGAACGAGAGGCAAATGCCTCAATATACAGTGCGAATGTCTCCGAAGTTATGCCCCAAGTATGAGATAGCATACGAAAAGGATAGTGAGCATCACTCCAGATAAACCAGCAATAGTGATGAGGTCGCGCTTTACATAGCCGAGTTCTGTGGCTGTCATCAAGGGTGCAGCTTTTCGAGACGCCAGATGTGCTGACGCTGAACTCTTGCGATATGCCACTTCATTCTCTCTCGAACCGTGTTCTACAACAGCAGGCGAGTTCTGGTTGCTATGAACTGTTGCCCGTGTAACCAGCGACTGGTCTTGAGCTTGCGTCTCCTCTTTTCTTGAAGCCGATACTACATCAGTGACCAGTTCAATGTGTTTTTGTGTTTTCGGTTTGCGTCTCTGTACACTTTTGTAAGCAACTCGTGATTTCTTCGACATCGTTCCTTCTTCTCCATCCAAAACACTATAAACAGGAAGAGCGTTATGTAGTACGCCCTCTTGCTTTTTCTCTATACATGTCACATGTATAGAAACATAGCATGGTTATATGAGGTGGAATTGTGAAGTTGCTGAGATGAATCTGAGAAGGCCACAAGAACAAAGAACTAATTTATCAAACAAGGTATTTTGACGCAAATATTACCTTGACAGACATAGTAATATGGTGTATACTCCAAATACGAGGTGATGATATGCATGAAAACAAACTGACCTCTGACCTGCTACGCGGACATACCGATACGATGATTTTACGGCTCTTATCGGAAGCTGACCGCTACGGCTATGAGATTGTCAAGCTGATTGCTGACCGTTCGGATGGTGAATATGAATTAAAGGAGGCCACCATGTACTCCAGCGTCCGGCGACTTGAGGCGGATGGTGATATCGAATGGTATTGGGGCGATGAATCTCAAGGCGGAAGAAGGAAATACTTTCGGATTACTGAAAAAGGGAAAGCAACGTATGAGCATAACAAAAGCAACTGGGAGTACGCGAAGCGTGTGCTGAATAATCTCTTGTAAAGGAAGGGTGTTGTTATGAATGAGCAATTGACCAACTATGTCAACGGCGTGTTTGCTCCATATGAAGGGGTAAAAAGTGCTACCGAATTAAAGACTGATTTGCTCTCCGATTTGCAGGAGCGGTTCCGTGAACTCAAAGCCGAGGGCAAGGATGATGAAACCGCCTTTTCCATGACTATTGAGAGTATCGGCGATATTGAGCAAACCGTTCAGGAAGTCGCCAACCTTTCCCGTGCGCTGGAGCGGCAGGTATTGATTAACTTTCGTGGGAGCAATTTGCCACAGAGCGACTTTGCAGGCGTGACGGCGCACAAAGGCGAGTTTCACGGAAGCATGTTGCGCGGCTCTGACTTTACGGGCGCAGACTTGACCGGGAGCATGTTTTATAGCAGTGACGTTCGTGAAGCCAATTTTGACCGCGCCAATCTGACTGACTGCACCTTTTCCGCCGCTGACCTTACGGGTGCGAGCTTTCGTGAATCTATCCTTGTTCGCACCAACTTCAACACATCGGGGCTGGACGGAACACGCTTCGTCGGCGTCACACTGACGGATGTTAAATTCAACTCTACTGACCTGCGAAAAACCACTTTTGAACGCTGCACATTTCTCGGAGTGGACTTCCACTATTCTGACCTGAGTGGACAGCGACTTGATGGACAGACCTTTATTGGTATCACATTTGGTCTGCCGTCACTCAAGGATGTGTCGTTTCGGGGTGCGACCCTCAAAAATGTGTCTTTCCGCTCCGTGGGCATCTGGTCTCAGAAGCGTGCCACACAATCCATTTCTTTTGACGGTGCAATGATGGATAAGCTCACATATGCAGCACTCAAAGGTCTGGGAGTGGATGTCTCGAAGGTGACTATTCTCTCATAAGGAGGAGATTGTGCAAAACATTTCAATTCAGGTAGCAGACCTACAAAAATCGTACAAGAAGCTTACTGTCTTACAAGGCGTGAATTTCAGCGTGGAGCAGGGCAGCATTTTTGCCCTGCTTGGCTCCAACGGTGCAGGCAAGACCACGCTTATCAAAATCCTCACCACGCTGCTCAAACAGGACGGCGGAACAGCCATCATCAACGGATTTAATGTGGCAACAAAGCCAGACTTCGTGCGGCAGTCATTCAGTCTAACCGGGCAATTTGCTGCTGTGGATGATATGTTAACCGGACAAGAAAACGTCATTATGATCGCAAAACTTCGACACCTCAAACATCCGCGCCAGGTTGCCGACGATTTGCTGACACGCTTCGGTTTAACCGATGCCGCCAACCGCAGGGCGTCTACGTATTCAGGTGGGATGCGCCGCCGGCTTGACCTCGCAATGAGCCTTGTTGGAACACCGCCAATCCTGTTCCTTGACGAGCCGACTACAGGACTTGACCCCGAAGCTCGTATCGAGGTGTGGAAAGTCGTGAAGGAGCTTGCTGATGGAGGCATTACAGTCTTCTTGACCACGCAGTACCTGGAAGAGGCTGAACAGCTTGCTGATAAGATTGCCATTCTTCATGAAGGCAAGATTATTGCCAGTGGCACACTCACGGAACTCAAAAAGCTGTTTCCACCTGCTGAGGTGGAGTATGTAGAAAAACAACCGACATTGGAAGATATCTTTCTTGCCATCACTGGCAAAAAGGGGGAACAGTAAATGCAAATAACCACTCAGGTTCCTGATTCACAGAGAATGGGAACGATACAGAAACACTTTTTCAGTGATATGAGCGTGATGCTTGGTCGTTCCATGCGCCATATATTCCGCAGCATGGATACCATCATCACGGTCACGATTATGCCTATTGCGTTTATGTTGCTGTTCGTGTATGTGTTCGGCGGCGCAATTCAAACCGGAACAGCGAATTATGTCAATTACCTGTTACCTGGAATCTTACTGATTGCGATTGCGAGCGGAATATCCTATACCGCGTATCGTTTGTTTAACGATGTGCAACGGGGAATCATTGAGCGATTTCGTTCCATGCCGATTGCTCCTTCCACCCTGCTGTGGGGACACGTGCTGACCTCGCTGGTCTCCAACGCGATCTCGGTGGTGGTCATCATTCTCGTTGCGTTGATTATGGGCTTTCGTTCGTCGGCGGGCATCCTGTCATGGCTAGCCGTCGTTGGCATACTCGCGTTGTTTACGTTGGCGTTAACCTGGGTTGCTGTGATTGCCGGACTGACCGCAAAATCGACGGATGGCGCAACAGCCTTTTCGTATCCGATCATCTTCCTGCCTTTTATCAGTTCGGCGTTTGTACCAACCAGGTCGATGCCGCTGGTCGTCAGAGTCTTTGCCGAACACCAGCCCGTGACGGCAATCGTGAATACCATTCGTGCGTTACTGTATGGGCAACCGGTGTCTCATGACATATGGGTTGCGCTCGCATGGTGCGTCGGCATTCTGGTTGTGGCCTACATCTTTGCGATGAGGGCATACAATAGCCGCTCTAACGCTTAACGTTGTGTTTCGTCCTATGCATACTCAGGATCGGGAACTTCGTAGAACCCGATTTATCGATGGGGTCATTGCACCAGATCGATAAATCGGGTTCTACGAATGGCTGATTTCACGTGTAAAGGTTCACCATCACCGATCTACGGAGTGGTAACTAATCGTCGTAGGAACACCAGTGATTCTGCCCCATACGCGATCAAACAGACGGTCACTTAACAGTCGCCGTAGTGTGAGAATGATATTGACAGCAAATGGCGCAACATAACGTGTCTTTGGATGTCGAGCCGAAGCAGCACGATAGATGACCTCGGCGACTTTTTGTGGGGACGTACTCATTCCATCATCCATGAACAGACGAGCCGTTGCCTCAGCCTGTTCACTATAAGGGCCATTGCCCGATATGTTCTTCACATTCTCTGCCGCAATCGCCGACCATTCCGTTTTGACAGCACCCGGTTCGATGACAACCACGTCGATTCCAAAGGGACGGACTTCGTTCCGAAGGCTATCAGAGAAGCCCTCGACGGCAAACTTGGAAGCATGATACCAAGCTCCAAGCAGCGTCCACACTTTCCCACCAATGGAGGTGATGTTGATAATTCGCCCTGCACCTTGCTGATGCATGACAGGCAACACAGCTTGAATCATATGTGCTAGTCCAAAGAGATTTACTTCTAGCTGGTCACGAGCAGCATCCAGAGGTACTTCCTCGACCGAGCCGTAAAGACCATAGCCAGCGTTGTTGACCAGGACATCAATACGTCCGCTCTGTGCGACCACCTGTGCCACAAATGCATCAATACTCTCACCTCTAGTCAAGTCCAGCACGTATAGAGAAGCTCCTTGCTGTTCGAGGTCACGCATCGCATTAAGACGACGCGCTCCGGCATGAACTTCATAACCCTCTTGGAGAAAACGTAGAACTGTCTCTTTCCCGATACCAGATGAAGCTCCAGTGACGATGACGACTTTTTTCGTAATGGTGTTCATATCAATCTCCTTCATAGTATCTGACAAATAAACAAATTATGTCATAGTGTTAATTTTAGACACTTTCACAAGAATTGTCAATATGTTAGAATAAAACGTGTCAGATGTTTTGAGAACCTTTCATTGTGAAGTAGAATGCTAGGATGAGTGCTATGGTGCAAAGTAAGGAAGAGAAAGTGCTTACCGCTGCTCGTGATGTCTTCATGAGATATGGCTTTAAGCGTACTACAATGAGCGATCTGGCGGATGCGGCGCATATATCCAGGCCAGCATTATATCTTATCTACTCATCTAAGGAAGATGTATTTCGGTCACTGGTAGCGCAGATATTTGGTGAACTACTTGATGAGATACGTGAAGGATTGGGCAAACGCGAGAGTGTTGCTGATAAGTTAGCATTCGCTTTCGATATCTGGTGCATAGGCCCATTTGAGATGACGCAGGTATCACCAGATGCGAAGGATATCCTCGAAAGTGGTTATGAATTTGCGTCCGAAATTACATCCCACGCTTATGCTGACTTCGAGCAGATTGTCTCGGATATCCTTCGATCTGTAGTAAGTACACAGATGGAAGAGATGATTTCAGTCGAACAACTTGCACATATTCTTACAACGGCTTCGCAGGGCTTCAAGGAATCTGTCTCGTCTACAGTTCAACTACGACAGATGATCAAAGGGTTAATTACCATTGTTCTTGCAGGTCTACAAAATTTGGGGAGCAATCATAATGGATGAAACAGATGTAATCATTGTTGGTGCTGGTCTCGCAGGGCTGGTTGCGGCAACGGAACTTGTGAATGCGGGGCAGCGAGTCACCATCGTAGAGCAGGAGCCAGAGGTATCGCTGGGTGGGCAGGCGTTCTGGTCATTCGGTGGACTCTTTTTTGTCAACTCGCCAGAGCAACGGCGTTTACGTATTCACGATTCCTATGAGTTGGCGTGGCAGGACTGGTTGGGTAGTGCAGGATTTGATAGAGAGGAGGACTACTGGCCTCGTCAATGGGCGCAAGCCTACGTTGCTTTCGCAGCAGGAGAGAAATATGAGTGGCTGCATAGTCTGGGCTTACGTGTCTTTCCGATTGTGCAATGGGCTGAACGCGGCGGCTATTTAGCGACAGGGCATGGCAACTCAGTGCCGCGTTTTCATGTGACATGGGGAACTGGCCCCGGCGTGATTGAGCCATTTGTGAAGCGTGTGCGTGAGGCCGAAGCGCAGGGACTGGTGAAATTTCGCTTTCGGCATCGTGTCACGGCACTATCTATGAGCGGTGGTGTAGTTGAAGGAGTGCAAGGAGATATTCTGGAGCCGAGTAATGTCGAGCGAGGTGCGCCCAGTTCTCGCAATGTTGTCGGTGAATTTCAGATGAAGGCACAGGCGGTGATTGTGACATCGGGCGGCATTGGTGGCAACCATGAGCTTGTACGGCGCAACTGGCCTCAGCGTATGGGGCCGCCACCGAAGCATCTCATTTCAGGTGTTCCTGATTATGTCGATGGGCGCATGTTGGAAGTTCTCGCGGCGAATGGTGGGCATCTCATCAATTCTGACAGAATGTGGCATTATCCCGAAGGCATTCATAACTATGCTCCTATCTGGAGTCATCACGCTATTCGTATTTTGAGCGGCCCGTCACCCTTGTGGCTGGATGCAAAAGGCCATCGCTTGCCAGTGCCGCTTTTTCCAGGCTTCGATACGCTTGGCGCATTGCAACACATTACAACCTCTGGCTACGACTATTCGTGGTTTTTGCTTAATCAGCGTATCATTGAGCGCGAATTTGCTTTGTCCGGCTCCGAACAAAACCCGGATTTGACGGGGAAGAGCATTCTCAAGACACTAAGTCGTGTGTTACCGGGTGCGCCCGGCCCTATCGAAGCATTCAAGAGAAAAGGCATTGATTTCGTTGTGAAACGCTCGCTTCCTGAACTTGTGAATGCCATGAATGCGTTGACGGACGAGGCATTGATAGACCCGTCTGCATTGGAGCGAGAGATTGTGGCACGGGACCGCGAGGTAGAGAATGTTGTCAGCAAGGACGCACAAATAATGTCTATTCGTGCAACACGTGCATTTCTGGGAGACCGACTGATTCGTGTCACTAAGCCACATCGACTGCTTGACCCAGCAGCCGGGCCGTTGATCGCTGTGCGTCTATCCATTCTCACGCGCAAAACGTTAGGTGGAGTGAAGACGGATCTGGAAGGTCGTGTACTTCAAGTAGACGATCAACCTGTGCCTGGATTGTATGCGGCAGGTGAGGTTGCAGGATTTGGCGGTGGGGGTGGACATGGGTATCGCGCACTGGAAGGGACGTTT
>DAIQNC010000003.1:0-19097 GCA_036788655.1 Ktedonobacteraceae bacterium | reverse complement strand
ATTAAGAACAGGATGGCATGAACGATTCACTGTCATTGGACAACAGGTAGGTTTATCGTTAGCTGAGGCATTTGTTATTCTCAAACTAGAATAGTAGAAATCTCGATAGCAGATATTATAGTTTCCACCATTGTCTATGCCACGCTCTCGCACGTGTCAGTGCGTCAAGCGTTTCCTGAGACAGAATTATCTGGCATCGCTCGCGCTCCGATGAGACATCATAAAGATCGACAATACCGATATCAACTCCCATAAGTGGCTCAATAGCAGCCACCGTGCAGTAAGGAACGTAGGGCGCACTATAGCCTCCTGCCTGTAGCATTACCAGATGCCCACCACATATCTCATCGGCAAGTGAGAGCATGAGTCGTGAGAGTGTTCGATAGCCATCCATCGTGAGCATCATTTGCGCCAACGGATCAAGCCAACTCGCATCCTGTCCAGCAGTAATGAGTATGAGTTGTGGCCTGTACTGTCGTCCAAACGGAAGAACAAGTTGCTCGAAAGCGGCTCGATACCCTCTATCTCCTGTTCCGGGTGGCAGCGGAATATTGACAGTGTATCCGACACCTGCGTCACTACCTACCTGCTCTAGCTCTCCACCAAGTCTGGGAAACCAATTTTCTTGATGCAGCGAGACAAACAGCACACTCGCATCGTTGTAGAAAGCATCCTGAGTTCCGTTTCCGTGATGCACGTCCCAATCCACAATCATAATGCGGTCAAGTCCATAGGTTTTACGTGCATAGTGAGCGGCGATAGCCGTATTATTAAAAATACAAAAGCCCATTGCCTTATTGCGTTCTGCATGATGGCATGGTGGACGCAGGAGTGCGTATGCATTGCGTACCTTCCCTTGCATGACTGCATCCACCGCATTCATTGCTCCCCCTGCGGCATAGAGGGCCGCCTCATAGGAGCCAGAGCTTATTACCGTCTCCTCATCTACCTCGCCCCATCCTTCATGCGGCTGCTCTCCTGCCGCAAGAGCGCGTATTCCTGCGACATACGCACGAGTATGATACATCGCAAGCTCGTCTTCTGTTGCTGGTCTTGCCGCGATGGGAAGCATCTGTTGTGTCAAACCAGATTTATCGAGAAACTCTTTAATGCGGCGAATGATTGAGACAGACGAAGGATGTGGCTCAGGTGATAACTCAAATGAGCCGTTCCGTAAGTGTACTGTCGATTCCATACCAGCATCGTGTGCCAGAAAGTGTTCATCGAAGACCAGTCCAGTGCGATAGGTAGGCATACGTGATTGTCTATCTCCTCTTCAATTTTTCCCTATACAATACTACCATGCAAATATGCATTGCATAGTAGATGACAACTCATCCCTATCTATGTTACTATAGAGCACATGGAACAGCATCACGCCAAAAATGGCATTGACGAAATTGATCAACGTATCATCGAAGCACTGCAACAGGACGGACGCCGTGCATTTACGAAAATCGCGGCGGACTTGAATATCTCTGAGGCAAGTGTACGTCAACGTGCCTCCCATCTCATCTCTACAAAGGTAATGCAGATAGTTGCAGTCACGAACCCTGTCAAGCTTGGTTTCTCGACAGCAAGTATGCTGGGGATTCGCGTATCAGGAAACCGTCTGCTGGAAGTTGCCCAGGAAATTGCCGAGTTTGATGAGGTTATTTATCTCATTCTGTGTGCTGGCAGTTTCGATATGCTCGCCGAAGTCGTATGCCGCGATAATGATCACTTCTTGACATTCCTTACAGAAAAGCTATACAAAGTACAAGGCGTACAACAGGTAGAGACGTATAGCTACTTGCGTGTCGTGAAGCAGAATGATTGGGCTTTCCTATCGCAAGCTCAGGTACAGCCATCATCACAGCTCCCTCATCCTTCAACATCTCCTGATGAGGTATAAAGGCCAGGATATGCAAAAGTGCCTGTCTACTGCATAAAGAATATACACGCACCACGCGAACAGTGTATAATGTCTTTGAGCAACCTGGTACGGGAGCGATGTATCCAGAAACTGGTCAGAACATTCTCCCAGAGTACAACGTATACCATATAGTGCGTTGTCTTTTCACAAAAGTCATAACAGAGACCAGGAAGCAAGGAGACGCCTTCATGATTGAAACGGTTCCGTCAGGAACGATACTTAACGGACGCTACCGAATCGAGCGTGTGCTTGGCAGTGGTGGTTTTGGGCATGTCTACCTTGCGCTCGACCAGAACATCAATCAGCCATTTGCTCTCAAAGAATATCTTGTCTCTGGCCCTAGTGGGCAAGAGCAACTCATGCACGAAGCAAATGTGTTGAGTCAGTTGCATCATCCCAATTTGCCTGCATTTCACGATGCATTTCATGAACACGGGCGTTACTATGTCGTTCTGAATTACATTGAAGGCAATGACCTGACCGATATTATCCGTAACACGCAAAAGCATAATGGCGTTGTGCCTATTTCACAGATCATGACCTGGATACTTGCGACATGTGATGCGGTTTATTTCCTACATAGTCAGCAACCACCCGTCATTCACCGCGATATCAAGCCTGATAATATTCGCATCATGTCCAATGGAACGGCAATTCTGGTAGACCTGGGAAATGCAAAGGCGGCAGCCGATGGAGCGCGTACCCTCTTCTTTATCCGCCATCAGGGCACACCCGGCTATGCGCCACCTGAACAGTATCCCGGTGGAAGTGGAACCGATACGCGCTCAGATATTTATGCAATTGGTGGCACACTCTATTTTGCTCTTACGGGCCAGGAGCCGCCCAGCGTTTCAAGTCGTAACCAGTCCATGCAGCAAGGGCAAATTGATTTACCTTCGTTACAAGAAGTCCTTGCCAGAAATCCGGCAGAAGGGGAAGAGAATCCTGCCAAACAATTTCGCCTGGGCGTCTCGAAACCTTCCAAACCTGCTCCACGCCATTCGCAGCATCTTGCACAGTTGGCAACACTTAGCCCTATCGCTTTAGCACAATTGAATCTTGTGATTCAACGAGCAATGGCAATGCGTCCACGAGAACGCTATCAATCGGTTGCGGATTTCGCTAATGACCTCCAGAAAGTTGTTACGCTTATGCCCGGCTCATCAGGTGGCCTGAATGATACACAACCTGTTGATCCGACGCAGAATCCATATAAGACACAGCCTGACTTGCCGATGGTGTACGATATGATACAGCAGACAAAGTCAGGTCAGTCCCAACAGCAAGATAGCGAGTCGTCGGCAAGTCAAATACCCTCAAATGTGCAGAGTGTACAAGCGGCACAAATGGTAGCAGTTCCACCGTCCGCTCCTGTTACTCCTCCCATACCAGTAACGCAAGAGATGTGTCCAAACTGTGGTGGATTGCATAAAGTAAGTGCTTCTTTCTGCCCACACTGTGGTGCGTCCCTGCATAACGATCAAGGATTATCGAACTCAGGAAATGTACGTGCTGTATACCCTGTACAGGAAGATGGGCAAGCTTCTTTCGCCGCTTCACCTTCACCGCAGCACCAGCCAATCACGATACAGCAAGATGAGTCACTTGATAGCGTTACTCCGTGGAATACTGCGTCATCCTCTCCCAGGACTAATGCTACATCTCGAACAAGCAGTCCGAGCCAACAAACCATACCACCAGCTACAGGCTCATCATCTCTGAACATCGGCCTTATCCTGGTCGTTATCCTACTCGTTATTCTTATTGCGCTTGTCATTATTCTGGTTGTGCTACTCGTACAGCATGCACATCAAGATGTCATGCCTCTTCACTATCAGCTTGCTCTTATCAGCAGGTGACGCCAACCCATAACGGAAAGTCCTATTTAAACTATGCAGGAATCTATTGTGCCTTTGCGTCTGCTCATCGTGGGCTACGGCAATGTTGCACGCTCGTTGTTGCCTTTATTGGCCTCACGTCGAACGTGGTTTGAGCAAACCCTACACGTAACACCGTATATCAGTGGTATAGGAACACGTCATCAGGGCTTTTACGTGTATTCCGATGGTGTGCCAGCCGATATCCTTGCTCAACAATCAGACCCATTCGTGTGGTTTCGTACACATGGGCAGCGTATGGAGAACATTGAACAATTTATCACAATAGGCGCGTCTGTTTCCGCATCAGTGTGTATCGAATTGACAACGCTTCAACCACAAAATGGTGAGCCTGCACGTACTCATATTCGCACCGCTTTACAGTCGGGTATGCATGTTATTACTGCGAACAAAGGCCCGGTTGCTTACGCACAGCACGAACTACTTGCACTCGCCCGACAGCATCATCGGCAGTTTCGCTTTGAATCAACCGTCATGGATGGTTTTCCTCTGCTCAATCTTAAACAGTTTACGTTGCAAGCTGTAGGCATTCGTGCTTTTCGCGCCCTACTCAATACAACGAGCAGCCTTGTTCTTTCGCTCATCGAACAGGGCAGGACGATGCAGGAAGCGATTCACGACGCACAGGAGCGTGGCATAGCAGAGGCAGACCCATCCTATGATCTCGATGGGTGGGATGCTGCAATGAAGACAACCATTCTTGCAAATACGCTCCTTGAAGGGAATATTCAACCATCTATGGTCACGCGAGAAAGCATCCGAACACTTTCACTGGAAGATATTCGTGAAGCTGCCAGGATGGGTACACCTGTACGTCTCATAAGCGAAGCAAAGTATGTCCAGAATAGCATCGTTGCCTCTGTCCATCCTCAAAAGATACAGGCAAATGATATTCTGCTTACCGCACGAGGAACAACCAGCATTATTACGTTGGAGACCGAGACAATGGGAACGATGAGCTTTGTGGAACACGAACCAGAGGTCATTCAAACAGCATATGGCGTTATGAGTGACCTGATTATCATTCAACAAAGTCAGTACCCCGAAGATAGCACTGGTTGAAATCTATTGCATGTCTGAAACAGCGTACCGGATGAAACCTTCACTGCTTTCTCCGGGATGTAGCTCTAAAAGATGTGCCATCTCTTCCAGACCACGATTATGTAAGTTCATTGCATCGGTGGAACATGTCTGGTTCTCAAGACAAAAGAATGGGCCATCCTTTTCGGGTAGTGGCGTAAAGATAACCATGTGGGTAAATACTTCAGAGGCAGAGACATCTAGCCGAATGCGCTCTTTCTTATATTCGATAGTAGCAATGCCATTGTGCTGCAATCCCGTATAGACATGATCCAACTTGAGATTCGCAATTGCCACAGCTTGGCGCAAGTCAAACATCGCATACATGATTTCCCGTACATCGAGGAGTCTCCCCGTTGGGAGCAGTTCTGTATCAGCTTCCATAACATGTGTCGCTGGAATGCTAACAAACGTGTTTTCTTTTCCTGAGAGCGTTGAGAAATAAGGGTGTAACGCAAAGCCAAACGGCATATCCTTTGTACTTTTATTCTCGACACGATAGGCAACAGTGATGCCCTGTCTGGTTAATGTGTACGTCAGGGAAAGGCGACTATCAAACGGATAACTCTTGTAGAAAGGACTCTCAGGCGAAATATCTATGAACGTAGTAACGCTTATTGAGTCTTGTTGTACTACAGGCTGCTCATAGTGCCACTGCCTATCGAGAACAAGGCCGTGAATAAGCACATCATTCCCCTGTGACCGCTTCACCGCTTCAAGCGAATAGCTTTTTCCCTGATACATATATCGTTTATCTCTGACTCTATTTGGGAAAGGCCAGAGAACAAAGTTACCCGTAAAATCTGTCCTCGTGAGCAATTCAGGGTCACAATAGATGAGGTCGTGCGCTCCTACACGAAAGCGGAACATGTTGCTTCCCAGGTCTGGAGCAATGCTGATGATGATACTGTTCGAGGGGTTTGTCCTATCGTTATAGAGTAGTGATAGAACTGTTGTCTTCAATGTCGGATCAATGCTCGTGTGAGCAGTAAATGAATGCTGGTCTGCACTATCATACATGGGTAGATTATCGAATGCGTGTTCATCATTCATAGAGTGGTGTTCCTTTCTTGAGAAGATAAGCTCATTATATCCAATGGAAGCGAAAGACTTGCAATTCTCGCTGATTCTGCTATCATCTCTACTGGTGTTTCCGAAAAGCGAGAACATCGACAGAGAACAAATATACAATTGTCGTAAGACGAAGGAGCGTATGCAATAATGGAACGTACACTGATTCTTATCAAGCCCGACGCAGTACAGCGTGACCTTGTGGGTGAGATTATTTCGATTTTTGAGCGTAAAGGGTTGAAACTGGTTGGCATGAAGATGATGTCTTTAACTGATCAGCTGCTCGATGAGCATTACAGCCATCTCCGTGAGAAGAGTTTCTTCGGCGAAATCAAAAGCTTCATGAAAAGCACACCTGTTATCGCGTGTTGTATCGAAGGGGTTGATTGCGTGAACACTGTGCGTCTGCTCTGTGGCATTACGAAGGCACGTGAGGCTGCCCCTGGTACAATTCGCGGCACCTATGCAATGAGCGTCCAGGCAAACCTCGTCCATGCCTCAGATTCATTAGAGACGGCGCAGGTCGAAGTTCCGCGTTTTTTCAAAGCGGAAGAACTCTTCGAGTATAACGATGTGGTACAGCCGTTTGTCTATTCACCCGCCGAGCGATAACGCCACACACGTTCCATCATGTGTAGGCGTGTCTCTTTGTGCGCCTGTGAGACGTGTCAAGAGTAGGGACTATAGAGAAATTGGTACAAAAAGTACCAGTTTCTCTTTGAGAGGCAAAAACATATCTTGTGAGTCGAAGTAATTTCGCATAATCGCTTCGGCTTGCAGTTGTATAACCCCACGTCTTACAATAGAGGGGACTTGAAGGAGAACACAACAACTTAAACTCTTTCAGATTTAGGAGTAAATTTTATGACAACGACACAGACAGAATCACAGGTGCAACAATGGACGAATCTGGCCCAGCAGTTGCGTGTCGATAGCATTCGCTGTACCTCGGCGGCAGGCTCCGGGCATCCGACATCCTCTATGTCGGCGGCTGATCTCATGTCGGTACTGATGTTGAGCTATCTACACTACGATTTCGACAATCCTAAAAACCCGAACAATGACCACCTCATTTTCTCCAAAGGACATGCCTCTCCCCTGCTCTATTCCATGTACAAAGCAGCAGGTGCAATTACAGACGAAGAGTTGATGACACTCCGTAAGTTCGGAAGCCGTCTTGAAGGACACCCAACCCCTATACTTCCCTGGGTTGATGTCGCTACTGGCTCACTTGGACAGGGTTTGCCAATTGCTGGAAAGTATCTGGATAAGTTGCCCTATCATGTCTGGGCATTGATGGGTGATAGCGAGATGGCAGAAGGCTCCATCTGGGAAGCGTGCGATCATGCCTCACACTACAAACTCGATAACCTTATCGGCATGATTGATGTCAACCGTCTGGGACAGCGTGGCGAAACCGAGCTTGGTTGGAATACTGAGGCATACGAGGCGCGTGTTCGTGCTTTCGGCTGGAATGCCATCGTCATCAACGGTCACGACTTCGACGAAATCAATAAGGCGTTCGCACAGGCTATTCAGCCAAACGGCGCACCGACGATGATTATTGCGAAGACGATAAAGGGACGTGGTGTCTCCTTCCTTGAGAACAAAAACGGCTGGCATGGTAAAGCGCTCAATCAGCAACAGGAAGAAGAGGCTTTGAAAGAACTCAATGCCCCTGCTCGTAGTATGACGTTCCCTGTACAGAAACCCGAAAATCGCCAACCAGCACCAGAAGCCGCGAAGAAAGCAGTTGAGCTTCCTCAGTATGGGCAGGATAATGGCGTTGCGACCCGTAAAGCATACGGTGATGCGCTCAAAGCCCTTGGTGCTGCCAACCCTGACGTTGTAGCGATGGATGGTGAGGTCAGCAACTCTACCTATGCCGAAGAGTTCGCAAAGGCATATCCAGACCGTTTCTTCGAGCAATTCATCGCAGAGCAGCAACTGGTCGCTACGGCGGTTGGTATGAGTGTGCGCCACAAAATACCGTTTGCTTCGACCTTCGCCGCCTTCTTCTCTCGTGCCTACGACTTCATCCGTATGGCAGCGATTTCACGTGCGAATATTCGACTCGTTGGCTCACATGCAGGTGTGTCGATTGGTGAAGATGGCCCTTCGCAGATGGCACTGGAAGACCTTGCCATGATGCGTGCTGTCTTTGGTAGCACCGTTCTTTATCCAAGCGACCCCAACCAGGCCGCGCAACTCACAGCGGAAATGGCAGAGCATGGTGGCATCGTCTACATGCGTACCACTCGTGAGAAGTTACCCACACTGTACAGTCCCGATGAGAAGTTTAGCGTTGGTGGCAGCAAAGTCGTTCGCCAATCGAACAAGGATCAGGCGACGGTGGTTGCAGCTGGAATCACGTTGCATGAAGCACTCAAGGCTGCTGACCAGCTACAGAGTGAAAACATCACCATTCGCGTCATCGATGCCTACTCGGTGAAGCCAATGGATGAGGAGACGCTGTTAGCAGCCGCGCAAGAGGCCGGAAACAAGCTCATCACCGTTGAGGATCACTGGCCCGAAGGTGGTCTTGGTGAGGCTGTGTTAGAGGTCTTCTCACAGCGTGATGGTGCTATGCCAGAGGTGAAGAAACTGGCAGTACAGTCAATGCCTGGCTCCGGTACACCAGCACAACTGCTGGAAGAGGCCGGTATCAGCGCACATCACATCGTTGAGGCTGTCAAGGCACTTGTACAGGGTCATGTAGACTCACAACAAGGACAATAATCTCAAGCCTGCCTTGTAGGGGAACACAATCAGGAACATCGGTATCCAGAAATACCGATGTTCCTTTTCTTGTCATTATTGCTATGCTTATCTATAAGAGCGTTTTTAAGCGTCTTAGCGGTGTCCTCACACACTGGCGAGTGCATCATTGTTGATGAGACACTATGCGTTGTTGGAACGTATCAGCAATGAATTGTGGAGCTTCAGATAGATATATTTTCAAAGGGATACAGAAATGAAAGAGACAGTTGATACAAACACGGAACATACGAATGCGGATTCTAATGTTACGCAAAAAGGGCCGCAAGGTATTGGCATGGCAGTAGCCTTTGATTGGGGATTGGCAGTACAAATGCTTGCTACTCCTTTTCTGCCACTTGCGCTCGGCAAGCCATTTACACCTGCAACTCTTGCAGCCATTCCAGCCGCAGCATTCATAGGAATCTTCGGCGAAGGTGTGCGGCGTGGCTGGCGATGGACTCGCTATGTGCAGCTTATTTTCAACTCGCTCGGTTTTCTCGGTGGGTTGGCTTCGCTCGTCAGCGTATGGAATGGCGTGAAACAGGGTAATTACTGGCCTGTTGTCACTGCCGTTATTCTCGTTATTTTCTCGCCTCTCATCGCGTGGGGTATGAGTCGTCCTCATACAAAACAGTGGTTCGAGTCAACAGATAGCACAAAAGCGAAACGACACGGTGGAATATGGCCTTTCCTCATTGGTATATGGGCCATTGTCGGTGGTATTTTGCAAGCATTAGCGGTCTTGCAACGTTGATTCCACTATGCTGTTGAAACTGAGCTACACACTTTCTCGTGTTGATGAGTGTACATATCTTTATTCTAACGACACATATGCTATGAGCAATACAAGGGAGTGTATAGTATGCATGTAAAAAAAGCATCATTGATTATCAATCCTCGAACAGGCCAGAATGTGGCGAAAATAACCGATGTTCTTGCTATTTTCTCCGCAGCGGGCTGGAAGACAGACATTGCCCTAAAAGAGTATGGTGGTCAGACAATGGAGCTTGCAAATGAGGCTGCACAGGAGAAGCGTAATCTTGTTATCGCCTACGGAGGCGATGGAACGCTGAATCAGGTCGTAAATGGGGTCATGAACACGAAGGGACAGCATAATATCATTGGCGTCATTCCCGGTGGTACAGCGAACGTATGGGCTGGAGAGGTTGGCATTCCGAGCGATCCTGTGAAGGCGGCTCTTACACTAGTGAACAGTGAGGCACGGAAAGTCGATATCGGACATGTTGCCATTGACCATATCTCATTCCTTGATGAGAGCATCCCTGTTGACGATAATTCACAGGTTTTTTCGCAAGAAGTCAGCAAGGTAGATAGCGAGAAAAAAGTTGTCAGGAAGAAAGACAAGGCAAAACATCATTTTCTACTCATGGCCGGCTTAGGTATCGACGCAGCGATTATGGGCGGTGTCTCGAAGCCGCTTAAATATCGCATAGGCCCACTCGCTGTTGGACTGTCAGCGATGAAAGAGATACCTGCTCAACGCCCGTATCCTGTTGAAATACGGACATCGAGCGAGGGAGAGCCTTTGTGGAGAGGTGAGGCACTACAGATTGTCATTGGCAACACACGCCGTTATGCCGATATCGCAGAGATGACACCAAATGCATACATTGATGATGGCGTCCTCGATGTGTGTGTCATCACAGCAGGTGATCCACTGACAACGATGCAGCAAATCTCGTCACTTGTGCTACGTCGTAGACCCGACAATTTAACGGCTGAATACTTTCACCATGATTGCCTCTATATCACCGTACCGGCTTCCGTGCCGATGCAACTTGACGGCAGCGTGGTCAAGCTCAAGGATTATCTGAAAAAGTCGGAGTATGCTCGATTACGGCAAGCAGGAATGTCCGAGAAAGATAATCGCGTCATGATCACCTATCGCTTTGAGGCCATGCCGCGTGTTCTCGAAGTTGCCATACCTTGTGCGTATAATGACCAACTCTTTGAGCGAGACCAGAATAACTCACAAGCTCAACAGCAAGAAAGCGAGAAGGTACATATCAGTACACATGTTCAGGATAAGAGTGAACAAACTGAGACTCAGGAACATGCCGAGGCGGAAGTATCGCTAGCACAATCGGAACATGCAAAAGAGAAGCATGAGAAGAAATCGAAGCAAGATACACAGGAATCGCAAGAAGTAGCTGCTAATGTTACAAATGGTCGAAGCGTCACGGTCCTTGGGAAGACGCCGAATCCAGAGAAGCAAGGTGAGTATATCATCGCAGGGTCAACTGTGAAGCAGGCAACAGGTGAGCAGCGCCCAGTTGCAGTTGTGGTGAACGAGGAAACGCAGGTGTATAACCATGAGGGAGTACGCACCTCGGTAGAGATGATGCGAGATGTACAGGAAGGAATGACTGTGCTTGTTGAAGGGAAAAAGAGCAAACGTGGCGTGATAGTAGCAAAAAAGTTGGTGATATAGGTGCTTTTCAAGATGCCTTTCATGCGTATATGAATGAGATACGTCATGCTGCAAGTGATACAATGTGTGTATCTCTACAGATATGTTGAAAGGGTATAAATGTTACTATGCCAGATTCTCTTGAGTGGCGTTCAGTTCTGAACGCCGTTCTTTCTGTTGAAATACGCGAAACGTTACCATCGCTCGATCAGAAGGGCGTTATTGCCTATACCGATGGCGCGTGTCTGAAAAATCCTGGTGGGCCTGCGGGTTGGTCTGCGCTCCTGTGGGCGGCCACCGATAGCGAGAATGGCTCCATACGCGAAGGTGCTCCATGCCTTGAACGATATGGACATATCCCGAAGGCGGAGACAACGACGAATAACCGTGCTGAGATTGCCGCTATTCTCGCGGTACTGAGTCTTGCTCCGCCCCAGTTACCTTTGCTCATTTACAGTGATAGTGAGTACACCATCAAGGTTGCGACTGGCGAATATCAAATGAAGGCGAATCCTGATTTGTGGAAAATCTATCGTGAACTTGCTGGATTTCGTACTATACCTGTCAAATTCGAGTGGGTACGTGGTCACGCAGGGCATTTGCATAACGAACGTGCCGACGAATTGGCAGGTTTGGGAGCCTTTGACAATAATAGAAAAGCCTATGAGCAATGGCAAGCATCGAATGCTCCAGAGGCCCATAACGCCACACTATCCCCCGAACTGACAGCACTCAGTCGCAAAATTGAGCGTCTCCAAGCACTCTTTGCTACCATCGACGAGAGTAGTCCTCGCGTTTCCGCACAGGAACGCTCCTTCATTAGAGATATGGCGAAACAGGTGCGAAGAAATCGCTTTAGTCCTACCCCAAAACAGGCAAATTGGGCGCAGATGATAGCGAAAAAACATCACATCGAGTGATATGATAGGATGAAATAGGTTGAAATGGAGAAATAAAGAGTCATGAAAGAGTGATGCTATGCTAGAAAGGGCCACGTGTCTTGAAGTTAACACAGGTTATATCTCTTTGCGATATCTATAATATAGGTGATATGGTTGGTGAAACGCAAGAGGTGACAGGTGGCTTTGTGCATCGTCTGTGGCGACTCCATACCACTCATGGCTCCTACGCTATCAAGCAACTGAATCCAGCCATCATGCAGTATCCAAATATCTATGAGACTTATCGCACATCTGAGCGTATCGCGGCTGCCATGTATGCCGTAGGTATCCCTGCGGTGGTCGCACTCGAAGGCAATGACAACGATACATTACATATCATTGACGATGACGCCTTTCAAGTTTACAGATGGATTGATGGCACAACGCTCTCTTCACAGACGGTTGATCCTGAACGTGCGAGGCTGATAGGAAATACGCTTGCCAGAATGCATGCACTCAACCAATCGTTTCCCAAACTCATTGCGCCTGATTGGGAGCCATTTTCCGATGATGAGTGGGATATGATCACGTTTCAGGCTGCGGATAGAGGACTTCCCTGGGCGCAACGTGTACGAAACGCACTTCCACGCATTGCCGAATGGAGCCAGTGGGAAGCACAGGCTGGAGAGACACTCGAAAAGACGCTTGTAGTGAGCCATCGAAATCTTGATCAGAAAAATGTGCTGTGGCAGGATGCAGAGACGTTTGCCATTATCGACTGGGAATCTGCTGGCCTTATCAATCCAGCGATGGAACTGGTGGGAGCCGCATTTTCATGGAGCGGACTGATGCGAGGAATGCCAGGCGAGCGCACATTTCATGCTCTTCTGGAAGGGTATGTCGCTTCTGGTGGCATCATTCGAGAAGCTGGCCTGACAGCTATACATGGTGTGATTGGCAACTGGCTTGATTGGCTACACTTCAACATGCTTCGTTCCTTTACCGATTTGGAACAAGAGCGTCGAGTAAGCGAGAGCGAGACGCTACAGACGCTCACATTGCTTTATGCGCTCGCAAATAATGCGGAAACGTGGGCGAGTTGGGTCGAAAAATACAGGTGAGGAGTAATCTATGTCCATAAACACTACTATTTTGTTCAACCATCGTGTGCCGATGCGTGATGGTGTCACGCTTTCAGTTGATGTCTATGGCCCGGAAGATATACGGCATGGGAAACGCTATCCCGTCATTTTGAGCCGCACTCCATATTTGAAGGCCGACCCCGGAATGCTTACTACAGGACGATACTTTGCCGAACACGAGTATGTCTTTGTAGCAATGGATGTACGAGGACGCGGCGATTCCGATGGCACATTTGTTCCCTATCGCAACGAGGGGCGCGACGGCTACGACTCCATCGAGTGGTGTGCTGTACAAAGTTGGTCGGATGGTAATGTGGGTACGCTTGGTGGCTCCTATCTTGGGCGCATTCAGTGGTTGGCGGCGGTAGAGCAACCCCCACATTTACGCGCTATGATTCCTCTCGTCTCACCGTCGGATCCTTTCGTCGAGACACCAACAGGTGTTGAGTCCCCCATGCATCTTTGCTGGCTACACCTCGTAAGTGGGCGCGTGACGCAACTGATGGAAGCGGTGAATTGGACACAAGTGTACGAACACCTACCACTTATAACAATGGACACACAGGCAGGGCTTGAAAGCGATAACTGGCACACCAACATGGAGCATCCGTTGCTGGATGACTACTGGCGTGTTATCTGTTATCAGGACAAATTCGCACAGGTGCGTGTGCCTGCACTACACATCTCTGGCTGGTACGACGATGAGCAAATTGGTACACCGCTCAATTTCACAGGTATGACAACGCAAGGAGCTACTCCCGAAATTCGTGCGAGTCAACGTCTGTTAATGGGTCCATGGGGACATCGTGTGAACACAACGTCTGTGCTGGGTGAGGTCGATTTTGGCCCACAATCGCTCATTGACCTGCGAGGCGAAGAATTACGCTGGTTCAATCGCTGGCTCAAACACGATACTGCTGCGAAGGATGACGCGCCTGTCCGTATATTTATCATGGGTGAGAATCAATGGCGGAATGAGCAAGAGTGGCCCCTCGCACGTACACAGTGGACACCCTACTACCTTCACAGCAAAAGACATGCCAATAGCCGTTTCGGAGATGGAACGCTTTCTACACAAAAGCCAGCCCTCAGCGAGCCGCAGGATACCTATAGCTACGATCCGGCGAGACCTGTGCCATTTATCACTGAGCCAACCTCTTCACAAATCGGTGGCCCTGATGATTATGCTGCAATCGAGCGGCGTGATGACGTACTTGTGTATACAACGCCACCACTCGATGAAGATACTGAGGTGACAGGGCCAATTCGTGTCACCCTCTATGCCTCGTCGTCGGCGGTAGATACCGATTTTACTGCCAAACTGGTCGATGTCTGGCCCACGGGATTCGTGCAGCGTATTTGCGATAGCATGGTACGTGCGCGATTCCGCGATGGTATGGACAAGCCATCGCTCATAGAACCAGAGCAAGTATATAAGTATACTATTGATTGTTGGTACACTGCTCAGGTGTTTAAGCAAGGGCATCGTATCGGCCTGGAGATTAGTTCGAGTGCCTTCCCCAAGTATGATCGCAATCTGAACACAGGTGCGCCACTGGGCAAAACGTCAGAAATGGTTGTTGCTCATCAGCGTATTTATCATGATGAATCGCATCCATCCTCGCTGATGCTTCCCATCATACCAACGAAGCAGTAAAGCACATCTGCTGCCAACTATTAACCGAATGTTAACGATGGCTTAAAACGAGACACTTATACTTCACAAGTGGGGGAACAATAAAATTGTTTCTTCGCTATTCATTAAGAGGAGTAAAAAGTATGTCTCGTTTTACACGTAAAGGCTCTTTTATTCTACTGATAGCTGTCTGCGTACTTGCGCTTACACTTATGAGTATGGGAATGAAGGGCGCAAATGCAACGGCAGCAGTGCAAACGCCCACTACGACGCCGATAGGTCTGCACGGTTACGACATCAGTATATTTGCGAAGGGAACGAAAGCGTATTATAACCCTGATGATATTGAGGTTGTCGGAAAGTATGTTTTCGTCGTGTACCAGAACGGTAGCCTGCCAGATGGTAGCAATCATCTTCCAAGCACTATAGTGGCATATACGTTGTCTGGAAAGTATGTCCACAGCATCAGTATCAATGGACATTCTGATGGGTTACGTTATGACCCTTATACAAAGCAACTCTGGGCAACATCGAATGAGGATGCAAATCCTCTCTTGACCGCAATCGATCTCAGCACATGGGCAACGACGCAATTTAGCTTTCCCCGGACGCTACATGGTGGCGGCTATGACGATCTGGTTTTCCAGAATGGCATGGCTTTCTTCTCTGCATCCAATCCTACCTTGAATAGTGTAGGTATCAATACCGGTCCTGCTCTGGTAAAAGTTGTTATTAGCAATGGGAAACTTGTTGTAACACCTGTTCTGTATGGTAATGCAACCGCGACGGATATTGTCACAGGGCAGAAAGTGACGCTCAATCTGACTGATCCTGACTCGATGACAATAAATACGAACGGTGATATTGTATTGGATAGCCAGGGAGATGCAGAACACATCATCATACATAATGCTGGTACATCTCAGCAGATTGTCTCACGCCTCAGCCTGGGAACGCAGGTTGATGATAGCCTCTGGATTCCATCAGCACATGGTCGTATGCTTCTAGTTGATGCCAAACAGAATACCATTTATACTGTGATAGTAGATGGCGGTTTCACTCCTGGAACCGTTTATTCGTCAGCACCGAGTGATTCTGGAGTTGCAGGATTTGTTGGCATAACAAACCCCAGGACGGGTACAATCACTCCGGTTATTATTGGTGTGAGTAGCCCAAAGGGGTTAAGATTTATCCCTGCATCAGACAAATAGTAGGTCAATACCTGTATATAGTTAATCCTCAACGAGTGGCAGCGGTTCCGTTGTAACTGCTGCCACTCGTTTCTTCTGTCATCACTGATGCTTGACAATTTCTTATTAAGGATAGAAGATACAAGAATTAAAGTACGTGACGATTGTGCTGCAAGGAAACAAGGTATGACTACAACGAAGCCGTCAGTAGATAACGAGCAGGGGAAGCTATCATCGCAACAAGAACTATCAACATCACACATGACACGTAATCAGGGAACACCACTCGATATGGGCTGGGTACGTCAGGTACGTATCAATCGTAGTGCCGTCGAGCGTCGTGCCGCGACGCTACCAACACGCCGAACAGTCAAGCAGGAATGGCAAGCGGCGTGGCTCCTTCGCGCCATTACCTGTATCGACCTAACGACGCTTTCAGGAGATGATACACCGGGGAATGTGCAACGGTTATGTGCAAAAGCCCGACAACCTGTGCGTCATGAGCTATTGGAGGCTTTAGGTATGAGTAATTATCCACTCACCGTCGGAGCCGTATGCGTCTATCACAACCTTGTTCCTATAGCCATAAAAGCATTACAAGAGTCTAATATTCCGGTTGCCGCCGTTTCGACTGGCTTTCCGGCTGGTCAAAACCCATTTCCGCAGAAGCTAGAGGAGATACATGCTTCAGTTGAAGCTGGTGCAAAAGAAATTGATATTGTCATTTCACGCGCTCATGTCTTAACAGGAAACTGGCAGGCTCTGTATGACGAGGTTCGTGCCTACCGAGAAGCATGTGGCAATGCGCATATGAAAACGATTCTGGCAACACACGAATTAGCAACACTCCGCAATGTTGCAATGGCAAGCCGCGTCTGCATGATGGCAGGCGCGGATTTTATCAAGACTTCGACAGGGAAAGAGGCTGTGAATGCAACGCTTCCCGTTAGTCTTGTCATGGTTCACTCTATCCGCGACTACTACGAGCATACGAGATTTAAAGTGGGTTTCAAGCCGGCAGGGGGCATCCGTACTGCCAAATCATCGCTTGACTGGCTCATTTTGATGAAAGAGGAACTCGGTAATGAATGGCTCAATAACCATCTTTTCCGATTCGGAGCAAGTGGGTTGCTGAGTGATATTGAGCGGCAGTTATCATACTTTGTGACAGGACATTATGCGGCGGCACATCACAATCCGATGGCATAACGTAAAGGACAACATGCACTATGAGTATTGCTGATATTTTTGAGACGATGGAGTACGGCCCTGCACCTGAGTCAGCAACAATTGCTTTGAACTGGATAAAGGAGCATCAGCCCTTTGGCCTGTTCATCAATAATCAGTGGGTAGACCCATCAAGTAATGAGTATGCTGAAGACGCCAATCCAGCAACGGGAAAGATACTGGCACGAGTCGCCTCAGCAACCAGTGCTGATGTAGATAAAGCTGTCACTATGGCACAAACTGCTTTCGAGACCTGGAGCAAGTCACCGGGCCATGTACGCGCTCGCTATATGTATGCCCTTGCACGGCACATTCAGAAACATGCTCGACTGTTAGCTGTGTTGGAGTCGCTTGATAATGGGAAGTCGATACGCGAGACACGCGACCTGGATATTCCACTAGTAGCGCGTCACTTCTACTATCACGCAGGTTGGGCGCAACTCATGTCTTCCGAACTGCCCGACTATCGACCGCTTGGCGTTATCGGACAAATTGTTCCCTGGAACTTTCCATTGCTTATGCTCGCCTGGAAGATTGCTCCTGCGATAGCAATGGGTAATACTGTTATCCTCAAACCAGCGAGCTACACGCCTTTGACAGCTCTGAAATTCGCGGAGATTGTGCAGGAAGTAGGGCTTCCACCCGGAGTAGTTAATGTTGTCACCGGATCGGCGTCTCAGGTTGGTGAGGCTCTTGTACGACATCCCGATGTGAAAAAGATAGCCTTTACAGGCTCAACAGATGTTGGACGCAGTATTCGGCGAGCTACGGCAGGTTCTGGGAAACGCCTTTCCCTCGAACTCGGTGGAAAATCGCCCTTTGTTGTTTTCGATGATGCAGACCTGGATAGTGTCGTAGAAGGTATCGTCGATGCTATCTGGTTCAATCAAGGGCAGGTATGCTGCGCTGGCTCACGGCTCCTGGTTCAGGAGAGCATCGAGCAGCCTCTGTTACAGAAAGTACGCGCTCGTATGGAAACGCTACGTCTAGGCAATCCGCTCGATAAAGCAGTTGATATGGGGGCGATTGTTTCACCTGTGCAATTACAGCAGATAGAGAAGCTGGTCGAACAGGGAGTGGCAGAGGGAGCGCAATGTTGGCAACCATCATGGTCGTGTCCCACAGAAGGTTCCTTCTATCCACCAACGCTCTTTACACATGTCTCGCCTGCCAGCACCATTGCTCAGGTCGAAATCTTCGGCCCGGTGCTGGTGTCTATGAGTTTTCGGACACCAGAAGAGGCGATTGCTCTTGCGAATAATACGCGCTATGGACTTGCCGCAAGCGTATGGAGTGAGAATATCAATCTTGCACTCGACATTGCATCGAAAATAAAAGCTGGCACAATCTGGGTCAATTGTACCAATATGTTTGATGCCTCATCAGGCTTTGGCGGCTATCGAGAAAGCGGTTTTGGGCGCGAGGGCGGCAAAGAAGGTTTATACGAATATGTGCAACCTTCGTGGATGCTTTCAATGCCCGAAGTTGTCGCTCCATTAACGTCTACCTCACAAGGGGACGAAGGAACGCATGATACACTCAATGGTGCATCCAGTAGCTTTCCTGCGATTGATAGAACGCCAAAACTGTTTATCGGTGGCAAGCAAGTTCGTCCAGACTCCGGGTACAGCAGAGATGTCTATGGGCCACACGGTCAAGTTATCGGACAGGTTGGCGAAGGCAACCGCAAAGATATCCGTAATGCGGTAGAGGCGGCTCACGCTGCACGGAGTTGGGCAAGTACGACTGCCCATAATCGCGCTCAAATTCTCTACTACATTGCAGAGAATATGGCTGTACGTGAAGATGAATTCGCCCACGTTATCGAGAAGCAAATAGGTTGCTCTCATCAGGAAGCCGTACAAG
>DAIQNC010000002.1:13094-20397 GCA_036788655.1 Ktedonobacteraceae bacterium | reverse complement strand
GAATGCCGTGTTCAACGCTGGCAAGTTGCACCGTCATATTGAGCGCACTCGTAGCCGCCAAAATGTCTACAACCTGCTCTATCTGGTCAAGCGGTGTCGCTGGTCGTGTGGCCTGTACCGTACCCAGTGAACAGAAGGCAACCTGTACATCATCGAGTTGCTGTTGCAATTCTTTCTTATAGCCATAAATACGCGCCTGTGACCATCCAGTGAGGTCGTCGAAGAGGGGACGTGTCGAGATGCGTACAGTTTGCACTTCGTAGCCCTCGTTTGTAAAATGTGTTTGAGCGTTATGTAGCAGCGTAGCCGCCTGTGCGATAGTTTGTTGCGAGAGTGGATGCGGTTCCGCAATGCCCAGTGTCAATGTGCGTATCGGGTGGTGCATATATTTCCTCTTTTCCGGCTATGAATAAGAACGCCTGAACAAATGCCGTTGTATGATGAAGGTGAACAAATAAACTTGGATACCGACGTAGGGACAGATTTATCACGTCCGTCTGGCCCATCAGCAACCGAAGCACGGACGTGATAAATCTGTCCCTACGTCGGTATCCAAGATATTTCGTTAAGGGCCTAATTTATTACACCTTGCTAGCTTGTTACACTGTAAACAATGTTTCGTCCTATCTGTATGATATCATTGTGGAAAACGAGTGGAGACCAGCATGGGCGACTACGGAGAGCAACCGACGCACGATGTGAGTGGTACGAGCGATGTGAGCGGTATAAGCGTGATCGATGGTGGAGAAGAGCAAGCATGTTTTATGTGCCTTTTCTCGAAATTGCGTCCCCGTGCCGAACGTGACGCGCCCTGTGCTGTCAGGCGGCTCAATGGACAGCTTCTGTGGGCGCGAGAACGCGAGGTCAATGGAACACGTATTCCTTCGCTCATGCTCGACCTGGGACTATCCTATGCATTGATTTCGCTTGATCCTGACTATTACCGTGATATAGTGCGAGATATGTACGCACGTGGCGATGCCGTCAAGGGAATGTCGGTTGTTATTTATCATCTACCAACTCCTGTTAACGCGACGACGTATAAGGACAGGCCGCTTTCTCACTATATTGCTACCTCGCATACGCTGGTTGTCCTCGAACCCGATATTTTGCTCAACATCACGGATTTGAGCCAGGCAGATTATTGTACTCGCAAGTATCTGCTCAATCGTCTCGTAAGTTCACCCTCTTCTGCCGCATCAGTTCGCGGAAATATCGTGCATTACAGTTTTACAAACTTGCTCAAAGGTGACGACCAGCAACGTGCGACAGCACAGGAGCAGCGACAACAACCTGCGCTCGACGTATTGAGGACATATGCGGAACAGGCACTGGATGTGAATGCTGTAGAGATGGCCTTTGCCAGTGTTCCCACCGATGAAATGCGTCTGGATGTCATTCCGCACTTAGAGAGCCTCGCCACGTGGTATGAGCAGAATCGAAACACGTTGTGGGGAAGTATGAGTGCTGTACGTGCTGAGACGCTCCTGCTTGTTCCCGAAATAGGCTTGCGAGGGCGGCTCGACCTTTTCTGGGAACAACTGGGAAGTTCTGTAGACGGTCAGGGAAGCCAATCGTTGCTAGAATTGAAGACGGGTGGTGCTTCGGGAAGCTTGCCAAAGGGAGACCATCGCCGTCAGGTACATGGCTATCAGGCATTGCTTGCAGTACGTCAGAACTCGAAAATGAAGAAAGCGGCAGCAAAACTTCTGTATAGCGGTACACCCGGTCAGGCCAGCGATTTCGCACTACGCCTCGAATTGACACAACTTCAACGTATCAATGCGCTACGGAACACGCTCGTCTTGAATCACATCACGGGTACACCGTCCGCGCCACCACCGCCATCACGTTGTAGCAAATGTTCCATGCTTGCCTCGTGTGCGCGTATCTCTTCACTTCTCGACTGGCAACCTCCGCGAACCGATACGAATAAGACGCAGAACGATACACGTACTAGCCTGTTGCAACTTATGGATTCTGGTGAGGCTTCAGGAGATGTTGCGGATAATGCTGCCCCATCCGTTCCCCTTGTTCCCCTCTTCATTCCTGATAGTGAGGCTGACCGTGCGTTTTTTCGACGTTATTATCAGCTTCTGCAATTAGAGGGGATAGCGGAGCAGCAAGAACTGGCTACGCTGTGGAAACTGTCTGTAGAAGAGCGTGTTGCTAATGGCAAGGCCATACGAGATGTTGTGGCTCAGATGGAACCGATACAGCAGAACGATGGTTGGGTGCAGGTGTTCGATTGCGATAACCAGTCAGAACTACGTGAGGGAGATGAAGTGCTGGTGAGCGATGGCGACCCGATTACGGGAGAGGTGGTCACGGGAACGTTGCTCAATGTTGCCACGAAGAGTATCACCGTCTGGATGCGCGAACGTATCGAACATCCGCGATTGATAGATAGTTATGGCAGTACAACCGTTCACATGCGAACGCTGCAAAATCTGTTGCGCTGGCTCGATGCTGATATCCACCTGCGCGAACTGGTCAGTGGGCAAGCGACTCCGCTATTTGAGGCTACAAATAATCTGCCACATGGCAAGCTCAATGAACGCCAGTATGAGGCCGTCGAACGCGCTATGCAGATGCGTGATTATCTGCTCATTCAGGGACCGCCCGGCACAGGGAAGACAAGCGTTATTGCTGAGATTGTCAAGAACTTTGTCACAAATGGACAACGTGTTCTGCTTGCTGCCTTTACCAATCAAGCCGTCGATAATATGCTCAAGCGACTCGATAAAGAAGGCTTTCATCAGTATATCCGCATCGGGCATGAGCGTAGCACGGATATTACCGTGCAGGAGCGGATGCTCAAACGGCAACTGGAACAGGCAATGCATCATGAGCAAGAGGTGGTAAACTTGAAAAGAGAACAGCAAGGGGAGCAATCGCCATCTTCGCTTTTACGCACACTTCTCACAAAAACGCCTGTTATCGCTTCAACGACCGCTACCTGGTCATCCGCAACATACAGTCCTCAATTATTTGCCACACATGAGACAGAGGATACGGGGGCGGCTACGCCATTTCTGTTCGATGTGGCGATTATTGACGAGGCAAGCCAACTCACATTACCCGCTATACTGGGTGCGCTCCGTTTTGCGAAACGCTTTATTCTGGTTGGTGATGAAAAGCAACTGCCGCCACTGGTGATGAGCAAAGAGGCGGCGGAGCAGGGTTTGAACGAATCGTTGTTCACACAACTCTCGCAGCAGCATCCAGAAGCATGTGCCTTCCTTACCGTGCAGTACCGCATGAACAAATGGATATCGAACTTCTCTTCGACGGTGTTTTATGAAAAGCAGTTGATGCCCGATATATCGGTAGCCAATCGCCAACTTTCCATACGCACTACAGGGGCTCATGTGAGACACATGTTCAGCACTGAGTCTTCCGCGATAAAGCAGAGCCTTCGTCCTGAATATCCTCTGGTTTTTCTCGATGTATGCGCAACAGAGCAGATATATGAGTCAGAGCATGTCGCTACGATAGACGAGAGACGAAGCACAGGCGTGAAGGTGAGCGTTGCTGAGGCGAGGGCGATACGCGAGGTAGTAGATGCTTTGAGAAGGCGCGGCATTGCGCCAGAGGATATCGGCGTGATTGCTCCCTATCGTGCGCAGGTAGCAACTATTCGCCGTACTCTGCTTCATGGTGAGGAAGCGTCCTCTGAAACGGTCATGGTCGATACCGTTGACCGCTTTCAAGGTGGTGAACGTGAGGTGATTATTTTTTCATTTGCTACGATGAGTGAACCTGCGAAAGAGAGTACGCAACGTGAATTTCTCACCAATGCCCATCGTTTGAACGTTGCCCTGACACGTGCAAAAAGCAAACTTATTCTTGTCGGTTGTGTTCCTGCGTTAGAAAACCTTCCAATTTTGAGCCGTCTCATCACCTATTGTAGGAGTATGAAGACGATTATCCCCTACACACCTGATGCTACTATGTCTCAAACCTCGGTTAGCAATGCCAGTTGACGGTGTTGCAAGGCGGAAAGAGGCATTGCTGGGTACGAGAGCGAATGAAGTACACTGTGAATGTTACTCATATGCTCGGCATCTTGCTTTTGTAACAGGCCATGCAGAATTGCGTGTGTGGCATGTGATAAATTCGACGCAATGAAAAAGGCATCATGAACCTCGTGATGGTGGTCACATAATTGCTCGACACCGAGACCTGTCAGCACGAGTATGCTGCGAATGCCTGCTGCCAGTCCTGCGCGAACATCCGTCATGCTATCTCCGATAAATACAGCATCGTGCAGGTCTACGCCCAACTCATCACGAGCCTGTAACAGTAGACCGGGAGAAGGCTTGCGACATCGACATTGCTCATCTTTACCATGAGGACAGTAGTAGACATGATCAATATGCCCTCCCTGGCGGTCAAGTTCGTCACACATGCGACGGTGAATGTCTTCGACCGCTTCGACAGACATAGTTCCACGAGCGATGCCCGCCTGATTTGTACAGACGATAATGCGATGTCCGGCCTGCGTCAATTGCGCGATTGCTTCGTGAACACCCGGCAGGAAGCGAAACTCACTCCAACTTTTGACATAATCAGAGCGGTTCTCATTAATCACTCCATCCCGATCTAAGAATATAGTGGACATTGCTACAAACTTTCTCATTGCTACAAACTTGTTACAGAATCATATCAGGTAAAACTTTGAGTACAATACTATAATCGGCAGAGTAACATTCATTAACATTCTCTGAACGCCTGAGGCAGCGGTACATGTACGTCGATACGTGTGCCTTTTTTTCTCTGACTTTCGATAGAGCATTGACCACCTAGCAGCATTGCGCGTTCCTGCATACCAAGCAACCCTTGCTTGTATCCGTCAGTAGCATAGACGTGTGCATATTCCTGATTTATTGTACTTCTTTGTGTGACATAAGCATCGTTCATTCCGACACCATTATCGGCAATACTCACATGTAAATGGCCTTCGTCAGTGAAAACAAAGAGTGTGATGTGTGATGCTTGAGCATGTTTGCTAATGTTTATAAGAGCTTCGCGGATGATTGAGTAAAGATGCATCGTGTACTCTGGTGGAAGCATTATTGGCACATCGGTGTACTCAAACGTGAGTGTATAACCTGCGTCGTGGAAGTCTTCAAGGAGTTTATGAATAGCCTGTTCGAGGTTATTATCAAGGGAAGACGAGCGTAAATCGCCGAGTGTCTGGCGCATAGATGTGAGGCTATCACGTGCGAGTTCCTGCCATGCCTCTAATCTTTCCTCGACCTCTTGATGTGTGTCTCCACCATTATGTGCAAACTTGCGTGTGAAAAATTCGATATCGGCGACCAGAGCAGTCAGCGATTGCACGACATTATCATGCAAGTCGCGTGCAATACGCCGACGCTCCACTTCTTGTGCAAAGCGTGTGAGAGACGTGTCCACTACCTCCAACATAGTTTTGTCCTCCTGAGAATATCCAAACGTATCTATGTTTGATACTATTGGTATACACCTTTGTAGTTAACCTTTGATTGAGGGAAGGCTATGAGCATGGTTAAGATTGTTTCATATTCAGGAAGAGTTCTTAACCTTGTGAAAGTGGTTGAGTTGGAGTATAGTCATCTCAGGATGTAGTAATAGAGCGGAAGATACGATATTTTTGCAAGTGAGAGGGAAAGATGCATCAGAGTGATATTCTTGTCGTTGGTAGCCTAAATATGGATCAGATTGTGCGAGTGCCGCGCCTCCCTATGCATGGTGAGACATTACTTGCGCCGGATGCAATCCAACTTGTATCAGGGGGTAAAGGTGCAAATCAGGCGGTTGCGATTTCTCGACTTGGAGCTTCCGTGAGAATGGCGGGGCGCGTGGGAGACGACCCTTTCGGGGAACACATGCTGAGTGCCATTCAGCATGACGATGTAGATACTTCACTTATCGTCGTTGATAAGGAAAACGCGAGTGGAGCGGCCTTTGTTTTTCTGCTTCCCGATGGCAATAATGCTATCGTGGTTGCTCCGGGAGCGAATATGCGTGTAGGGATGGATGAGGTACAGATGGAGCGTATTCGAGAGGCATTACATCAGGTAAAGGCACTCGTGCTACAAATGGAGATACCTGTTGAGACGGTGCAACTGCTTGTGCGAGAGGCGCACGAGATGGGTGTGCGTGTCGTTCTCAACGTCGCACCCGCACACCCGCTGCCGCGTGAGGTGCTACAAAAGGTGTCTGTGCTGGTTGTGAACGAGAGCGAGGCAATGACGTTGAGCGGTCAGCGTGTGGAGAGCATCGAGGATGCACGTATTGTGGGTGAGGTGTTGCATCGCTACGGAATAGCTGTCGTCGTCATCACGCTGGGGGCGCGAGGAGCCGTGCTGGTGATATCAGACGAAACAGGAATGCATCATATCTATCAAGCCGCGCCACGTGTTCAGGTGGTCGATACGACGGCGGCTGGCGATTGCTTCTGTGGTGCGCTGACTGTTGCCTTTATTGAGGGGCAGACGCCGAAGAACGCACTCCGTTTCGCTGTGAATGCCAGCGCACTCAAAGTGACACGTTTTGGGGCGCAATCGGGTCTGCCCACCCGCGCTGATGTATTGGCTGCCTATCCTCTTTAATGTTGCGACATCTAAATTCCCTTGCAAAATTGATAAATTCGTAGAACCCGATTTATCGATGGGTTCACCATGCCAGGAACCCATCGATAAATCGGGTTCTACGAATTTAGCGATCCTGAATATGAAATTTCATCATCATGTCGTTACATGGTTTTGTAGTGTGAAGATAGTGTTGACATGAACAGGGAGATAAACCGTTCGCTATCAACCATTGTAGCCGCTTGGACATTGGATTGTTGCGGATGAGCGAGCGTTGGGTCGAGATTGTCTGCCTGCTCGAAATACGCAACCGTCTCGCCGAGCGTGAGCGTTCCATGCAATTCGACATCCACATATGCCTTTTGCCACGTGATGAGATCGGGATGAATGGCGGCTGCGAGACAGAGGGGATCATGCATGGTGAAGCCAGTGATACCCCGTGCTTTCCCAAAATCGTCAAAGTAGAAATCGACCATTGCCTCTATGCATCGGGTAACGGGATGACCATTTGCAGCAAGGCTTGCAAATTGTTTGCGACTCATCAAGGTTTTTTGCGTGACATCAAGTGGCACGATACGTACAGGCCAACCTGCATTGAACACGATGTGAGCGGCGTGTGGGTCGCAAAATATGTTGAATTCTGCATTTGGCGTCACATTTCCAGGAACACGCAATGCGCCGCCCATGATGACTACCTCGCGCACGAGTTGGGCAATCCGAGGCTC
>DAIQNC010000002.1:12306-13080 GCA_036788655.1 Ktedonobacteraceae bacterium | reverse complement strand
GTACCGCCAGCGCAAGGTTCGTCAACGGGCCAAGCGCAACAAGCGTTATTTCGCCTGGAGCCTGTAGAATCTTCTGGATCATGAGAGAGACTGCATACTCGACGCTTTGCTTTTGTGGGTCGGGCAGGACGACATTGCCTATGCCATTCTGCCCATGCACATAATCGGCAATGACAGGCTGACGCAGAAGAGGCCGATCACTACCACGTGCGACAACAATATCCGGGCGTTGTGCAAGTTCCAGCAGTGTTAATGCGTTGTGTGTGGTCATGTCAACTGGCACGTTACCACTCACTGTTGTCACCGCTTCAACCTGTACCTCCGGTGAGGCCAGCGCGAGAAAGAGTGCAAGTGCATCATCAATGCCTGGGTCAGTGTCAATCAGGATGCGAAACATAGAGGTCTCCTTTATCTGAATCATGTTCAGAAGGGATGTGATGCTATATGTCAGGACGTATTTTGACAAAGTGACGCTTCTGGCATATAGTATGAGTGTATATATCCCGTATATTATATAAGGAACGAGGCATGGCAACAATTAATGAAGCCGAGGTCATGGATGCACTTCACGAGTGCTATGACCCGGAAATACCTGTGAACATCGTTGATCTTGGACTGGTCTATGGTGTGAAAATTGACGACGAGAATGGTCATGTCGATGTGACAATGACGTTGACTGCGCTCGGTTGTCCGATGGCTGGCGATGTGATTGCCGAAGTCGAGATGCGTGTGGGCGAAGTTGAAAATGTGAAGAGTTGTAAGGTCGAGATGACC
>DAIQNC010000002.1:0-12296 GCA_036788655.1 Ktedonobacteraceae bacterium | reverse complement strand
ATCCGCCCTGGTCACCTGACCGCATGACGGAGGATGCTAAGTGGGAACTTGGCATGGTCTAGTCGAACTGTACGTTTTCAATAGGAGAAAGCACTTGAGAGCAGAAAAGGTGTTTTCTCCTATTTTTATGGCGTTCCCTTTTCCACGGTTCTGCTATCTGCTATACTGCTTCTGCGATACATGAAAAAATGTTAAGAGATGAGGACTACAATGGCAGTAAACGGACAAGGCGAGCAAGGAGACCTTCGCGTGACACTGACCGTGAGTCAGCGCGAGGCAATGGAAGGTACAACGCGCCTGCTCTATCTCCCTGATGGGCGCACACTCAACGTAATTATTCCCCCCGGCACACAATCGGGTCAGGTGATCCGCATAGATGGACATGGTTTGCCCGTAAATGGTCAGTTGGGAGCGTTGCTCATTACTGTTACCCTTGCACAGACTGAGCAGACAGGTTCACAAATGTCTCCAATGGATGGCTCCGACGCCCCGACCGCATTTAATGCACCCCCGGGTTATTCTCAATATCCAAACTATAACCGGTCTGGAACTTCGGTTGATTACCAGACTCCAAAGAATGGTGGACAAACAGTGCAGTCAGGGGCAAATGCTACTCCTGATTATTACACACCTGTTTCGTCTACGCCTTTGTCAACACCTCTCCCTGCATCGTTGCCATCTACACCTCTTGCTACACCATCGTCATCGTCTTACTATGCACCGGGACAACTGGGGCCAGCGGCGCGTCCACCGTCGAGAAATGCCAGAGGCAGTCGTAGCGTCATGACCGTTTCGGTTATCATCGGGCTGGTCGTGCTGCTTGCTGCCAGTGGACTCATCTACTACGCCGGTTTCTATCTCCCTGACCAGCGACATAAGACGAGTGTGCAGCAAACAACTGTTGTCCAGGATACAGCGATAGCTCAGGCAAATTCGACGGGAACTGCTCAGGCTAGCGCAACAGCGTACCCACAGACTCGTTATAGCCAGATTACAGATCAGCAACCTGCGTTCTCTTACTCGCTTTCCAGCAATACCGCGAATACATGGGATGAGAACGCGCATTGTCTCTTCACGAATGGCAGCTATCATGCTATAGAAGAGCAGACGGGCTATTTTTTCTACTGTATGAATAACGCACAGAAATACGGGAATTTCGCGTTCCAGGTGAAGATGACGTTCCTGCGGGGTGGACTTGGCGGCATTATGTTTCGTGCGGATGTCCAGAACTCAAAATATTACTTACTTCGTTTCGATAGAAGTGGACGCTACGACCTCTTTCTCTACGTGGACTCGAACGTACAGCATGTCAAAAAGCTGGCTGGCGATGTCACCGATGCTTTGAGTCAAAGCTTGAATCAGCCCAATCTTATCACGCTCATTGTGCAGGGTAACACCTTCGCGCTCTATATCAACTCGCAGTACGTCGTCACTCTTACAGACCCCAATTCTACGTTTTCGTCTGGTAATATAGGCGTAACTGCGGAAGATTATACAGATGCGGCTGAGATATCATATCAGCAAGCAAAGCTGTGGAAGCTCTAGGAAGCAAGCTGTCCATCTTGGCAAGCAGCGAAAAAGATGCTATGCTAGCACAGCAATTGTATCTATAGAAAGATATATATATACCGTTTCATTACCTGATAGTCAGGGAGCAAACATGAAATTTTGTACAAATTGTGGTCTACGAGTATCATCAGAGGTATCATTTTGTCCACGCTGTGGCGCATATATTCCACCCGCATCAGCTTCGTCGGATTCGTTGCCGCCAGTTTCACCCGCTGCGTCAACAACGCCTGATCCTGTCAATCATAATGCAGAGATGCAGCCAGGTCAGGAAGACTTTGGACCAATTCAGGAAAGTATGCCTACTGTAAACGACTTCTCATCTGAGCCGTTACAGGGTCAGCGACTGGGCGGTTTTCAGCAAACTGGTCATGGCTTTGAAATGTATCCCTCCGTGCCTGAACCGAAAGGACAGTCAGTGGGACAATCAGCACAGACTGCATCTCTATCACAGGCATCCGCATCAGGGACATACCCTCAGTATGACCAGCAATTTCATCAATACACGCCAGGGTCGCCACAACAGCAGGTTGTGTTGCCACCACCACCACCGACGCCACTTCCAGTATCATTGGCTCAAGCAACGCCATCTGCACCGACGTATCCGTCCTATTCACCTCCTGCTTCGCCGTTGCCACGAGCGACTCCGCCTCCACCGCGTCCCCGAAAGGGCATGTCGGGCGGTATGATTGTGTTATGTGCCGCGCTTGCTGTAATTGTACTCCTCGGCGGTGTTGGTCTCATCGTCTATGCTGCCGTTATTCATCCAGCGCAATTACATGCACAGGCAACTGCAACTGTACAGGCCGTACAGACCTCAAACGCGAACGCAACCGCCATTGCCAATACACAGGCAACGGGAACCGCCATCGCAAATGCTAATGCAACCGCAACGGCACAGACGCAAGCAACGGCACAGGCACAGGCAACCGTAACAGCCCTGCAAGCTATTTATACGCAAGCGATACAGGGAACTCCTGTCCTCTCTTCATCACTTGCAGGTCAAGATGGCTTCAACTGGGATGAATATCAAACAACTGATGGTGGGGGCTGTGCGTTTACCGGGGGGGCATTGCATGCGACGCTCTATTCGCAGCATTTCTATGTGCCGTGCTTTGCTCAGGCATCCAATTTCAGCAACTTCGCTTTTCAGGTGCAGATGACTATCAATAAGGGCGACGAAGGTGGCCTTGTCTTCCGCGCCGATGACCAGAACGCAAAATTCTATCTCTTCACAGTTGGTCATGACGGAACCTATGCCCTCTATCTCTCGAAGGACAACAATCACAACATGTCGATTGCCTACGGCAATAGCTCGGCTATCAACAAGAATTATGGGCAATCAAATCTGGTCACTGTTATTGCAAAAGGAAGCAGCATCTATCTGTATATCAACAAACAGTATGTTTCCAGTGTGACCGATAGCACCTATGCATCAGGAAAAGTTGGCATCTTTGCCAGCGATAACACAAACAACACCGATGTCTCGTTCAGTAACGCCGAGGTCTGGAAACTGTGATTCTGTAGGGGCGTTATTCGATAACGCCCCTACAGAACATTTACGGTGTCGGGGTTGCACCCACGCCCGGCGTTCCTGTTGTTGGGGGTGTACCGAGGTTGATGCTGGTATCATCAAACTTCTGAATGTTGATGACTCTTGCTGTTGTTGGCAGGTACGACACAGTAACGGTATCTCCGGGTTGGACGAGTGGGAGTTTCGCCGAAAGTGCCAGGTTTGCGGTGAAAATGACCTTCTGGCTGCCAATTTGCAGGTACAGGTAATAGATGGTATTCGTTCCCTGCTGTACCGATGAGATACGTAGCACCTTGCCCGTCACCGTTTGTATCGTCGGTCCCGTTGTGCCACCAGAACTACCCCCCGGATTACCTTGCTGCAATAACCATGAGCTATAGTCGGCGAGTGCTGCCGACAGTGTTGGTTCAAACTGCACATTGTTACCATTCAGTTCGTGAGCATCCACGACGCCCACTGCCTGGAAGATATCGCCGCTATCCGTACTCTGTGAATAAATGGCGACCCATGTAGGCACACCATCAATCTGATACAATTGTGTACTTGTCACATTATAGTTACGAATGTTGGCACGTGTTGAACTGAACGTACTCGTGACATTGCTACCGATACCAAGCCCTGAGAGCGGATAGAAGTCGGCCTCGTTTTTATGCGTGTTGAACAAGAAGACGCCTGTACTGGAATTGTCATTCGCGGATGAAGAGGTCATTGGCACGAGCCAGACAGGTTGATCGCCGCTATTATAGAGTAGTTCAGGATCGCTTGCGGGAGATTGTTGTCCCAGACCAGAGGGGTTGAACCAGGGAGCAGCATGATAGAGTCCCCACCATTGCAGATACTGTGACACGGTAGAGGCAGGCATCACGCGGTCTACCCATGTTGGCACATTCTGTGGGTCATATTCGGTAATCGTGCCAGTGTGAGCATCGACGAGAAGCACCTTGCTCAACACATCGCCTGTATAACCACGTGTGGGTTGCATCAGCGATATCGTCCAATAAGGATGGTAGCTATCATCAAGTTCAAGCGTCGGGTCTATCAGACGTCCATTTGTATAGCCACTTAGATAGACGTGGCGCAAGAGGTCTTGATTCAGCAACGCACCGGGGAGATAGCGAAGTTTCGCGCTTTCCTCTGTGTGCAACTGCGGAACCTGCTGTGGGTCTTCGGCATCGACAACGACGAAGCCCGGTGTGGTGGGACTGGAGAGGTTTACAAAGACATTGTTGTACGCAAGTGGAGCAACATAGTACAGGTGATGATTGATGGATTGTAGCGTATAGCTACTGGGATCGAGATTGTAGGCAGAACCAAGATTTTGACCGTTCGAGCCAAGCACCTGTTGTCCCTTATATGATGCTATGTTCTGACTCACCAGCACAATATTGTTCGCGTCAGTTGGTGGCAACGTCGATGAAGTCATCATATGAACGTTGGGAATAGCGGCCAGCACCTTCGCATTCGCATCAAACCATGTTGTAAAAATGGTGATGAGGATGGTTGCGACAATGCCCACGATGGCGACAAAGATAAGTCCGAAGATACCTGCGGCAACTGCACCACGTGAAAAGTTTCCAGGCATCCGAATCGTACTATTTGATGACGAAAAACGTCCCTGACTGGCAGCCGTTGCCGCACCTAGCACATCGGCAGCGGGACGTGCGAAGGCGAAGAGATTAGCAATACAACTGATTGCTAGAGGCCAGAGCGTCCATTGCCAGCCCCCGAATGGCCCGGTCAATGCTGGCTGCGTAAAGTAGAGAATGAGCAAACTGAGAATATAGTTGACGATAAAATAGCTAATAAACCAGCGAATGAATGTCTGCCTTTTGAACAGCTCGCGCCGCCCGAACACCAATCGTCCAAAGGTCAGCACAATCATAACCACCAGTGTTCCAATCAAGGCCAGCAGGAAGATGACCATATAGGCACTCCTTCGTATCGTGAGCAATACTCACGAAAGTAGTTACACAGCATAGTCACTCGTACAGAGCGTGACGTGTATAGAGATATGGAATAGAGCAACTCTATTGTAGTGTTATCCGACATGAAAGACAACCCTGCAATTCTATTGTTCATTGTAATAGTACGTATAGCAACTTGCAATGTTGCTCATCTGAAAGCGAGCTCATGTTGTGCCGTGATTTATCACGGCAGTGGGTCTGGAAGACAGCCGTGATAAATCACGGCACAACATGAAAAAAGGAGTTCATTCATGCAGTTATTCGGAAAGAAATCTAGAGAAGAGATAGAGAAGTTGTCGAACGGCGAAGACCGTCTACCACCGGGGCAATACCTGACAAAGAAATGGCCTGTGTTGACCTACGAACGCACTCCTAAAGGTCTACCTACTGATTGGCGATTGAAAATCACGGGGCAGGTTGAGAATCCTTTCGAGTTGACATGGGACGAATTTCTCGCGTTGCCCCATACCACGTTGACCACCGATATTCACTGTGTCACGACGTGGAGCAAGTACGACAACGTGTGGGAAGGCATACATATCCGCGAGATTTTGCAACGAGCGAAACCGTTGCCATCCGCGCAGTACGTCATGGCGAAGTCGTGGACAGGCTACACCACAAACATGCCGCTTGCCGACCTTGATGATGACGACGTAATGATCATCACGAAGTATAACGGCGAAGACTTGTCGCTTGAGCATGGTGGCCCTGTGCGCTTGCTCGTCCCCAAACTCTACTTTTACAAGAGCGCAAAATGGCTGGATGGCCTCGAATTTATGGAACACGATACGCCCGGCTTCTGGGAGCGACGAGGGTATCACAACCACGCTGACCCGTGGAAAGAGGAGCGATACTGGTAGGTAAAAGGGTGTAATGAATTATACCCGTACATTACAGCGTTGGGGGAAACATGGGAATAGGGAAACAACCCACTTTCGAGAATTTTCGGGTAACGCTGTAGTGTACGGGTATAATTCATTACACGCCGTTGCCCACCACGCATGTGTAAATTGATTTCTGCCTGCTTGCAAACATGCGGTGAAACATGTACAATGCTCTTGATATGTGCATATTTCACCTGCTTCGGCTGGAAAGAGGCGTCCGTCTATGGCAAGCGGCTCACCATCACGACGTAAAGGCCAATTTCGTCTCTCGACGATTCCCCGACTGGCATCCTGGCAACTGCGTGAGACGTGGTTTCTGCTCCTCTTCACAACGCTTGGTATGGTTGCCGCCGTTGTCATCGTCTGCACTATTCCCTTACTCTATAATGTGATGACGATAGCTGGTTTGCGTCAGACATTGCGAGCCACACCTTATAGTTCTGATATCGAAGTGTACGCGCAATCGAACGGCCTCTCGACTCCTGTGGTGCAGAGCGTGTATCAAAAGTTCGATTCGCTGCTCAAGAGCAATCTGGGAAACCTCATCAATTCACATCTCTTCGTCATCAGTACCGATGATTTTTCGTTCTACCCGGCACAGCAAAATACGCTTCTTACAGTTGATGGAACGTCAATGCAGCAAGCAGCCTCTCATTTTGGGACTTTACAGGGACGTGTTGCCAGTATTACCAGCAATCCAACAAGTCAACTAGAAGTAATGATGACGCCCGATAGCGCACAGCGTTTAGGTTTGCACGTTGGCTCGACGTTCTCACTTCAATTAAAATATCAAACCCAGGAAGCGGGCCTTGATCCCAATAGCCCTGTTATTACCACGCATTCACAAACGCTCACGGCAAAGCTTGTAGGCATCTTCTCTATCGACGCGACAAATTCTAGCTACTGGTATGGAGATAATTTCAAGTCGATACGCTCTACTAATGGACAGATAACGACATCGCAATATACAATGCTGGTTCCGCAGAATGCATTACTGACGCTCTTTGATCATCTTCGCAGTGTCTATCATGCCGATGCGCTTCACGCCACAAGCTATGTTGGCTATACCTTATACTGGCATTACGCTTTGAACCCTGCGCTCGTCGATAGTAGCCAGCTTGATACACTCATCAATCAGTTCTCGAACGTGCAGTCCTCGATGGATAGCCTGTATGGAAATTTAGAGAACTCTAATCCGTATGATATCCCATCGTTTCCCTATTTAACGCATGCCGACCTTACCAGTCCATTGCTTGCCCCAAATGGGTCACAAAGTAGTTTACAGCAATTTCAGAGCCGTATTGCTGTTGCTCATGTCCCTGTTGGCGTCTTTACACTGCTCATTCTTGCACTTATTCTCTTCTTCGTCAGTTTGATGACCACATTACTTGTTGATCGTCAATCAGACACGATTGCTATTTTGCGGAGTCGCGGAGCCAGTACAGGTCAGGTATTCAGTTCACTGCTGCTGCAAAGTGGTGTCTTAGCCGTGTTTGGTTTGCTCATAGGACTACCACTTGCGACACTGACTGCCATATTGCTCTCGCATTATTTACTGGCCTCTTCACAGCTAGATGCACTTGGCGTACTGACGAGCCATCCATTGAATGGAATGCTGAGTACGTTCTGGGATGGAGTCGCAATCGCACTGGTTGCGCTGCTTACTATGAGCGTTGCACTTTTTCTGGCGGCACGTGCAAATATCCTTTCGCTACGACGTGACTCCTCACGCACCGGTAAACGCCCAGTGTGGCAACGTCTCAATCTCGACGTAATCGCGGGTGTGCTTGCGCTAGTTGGCTATGGACTATCGCTCTATGTAAGCAGCATCGGGTCGATATTGCAAGGTGACGCGAAGGTGTTGCTTGCCACGCCGTTGTCCATTATCGCACCTTTCTTTCTCATTGTGGGTTGCCTCTTCCTGTTTTTGCGCGTCTTTCCCTGGTTACTACGGCTGGGAGTGAGTCTAGCGGCACGTGGACGTGGTGCAACATCGATGCTCGCTTTCGCTCAAATGGCGCGTTCGCCGCGTCAATCGTTGCGCATGACGCTCTTACTCTCACTTGCTACCTCGTTTGCTCTCTTCACGCTCATCTATAGTGCCACGCAATCACAGCATATTCAGCAAATCGTCACGTATCAGACGGGAGCAGATTTTAGCGCACAGGTTGCTTCGTCAGGTAATACACTGGTACAAACTACCACTCTTTTCCGCGCTATCCCCGGTGTGTTATCGAGCAGTGCTGGCTATATCGTAAATGGCACGGCTGGTACGGCTGACTTGCCTGTAGGAATTCGTGCCATTGATGCCGCAGACTTCGGGCAAACCGTTATCTGGCCTTCACAAGTCGATGAACAAATCGCACGTCCATTGCTAGCAACGCTCGTTGCTAATAGACCACATACATCGGTCAAGAATATGACTGGTGATACCGTTCCCGTCATCGTCGATCAGGTCACATACAATAAATTGTTGCTGCATGTGTATTCGACATTCACTCTCACTGTGAGCGAACTGCCTATCGCGCAAATTCACTGTCTGGTCATTGGTGTGATGAATTATATCCCGACGGTCAATAACCGTCTTGCTTTCAGTGATTCCGGCAGTTCACAATCGCTATTGAATGGTGGCATATTGTTCGATTATCAGACCTATCTTGCCACCTATCAGTATGATGTCGCACACGCAAAAAATCTTGGAAGTCAATTCGCACAACCAGACATCAATCAGGTTTGGTTACGCACGAAGAGCGATGCGGCGTCGCTTGCTAGTGTGCGTACTACGCTTACTAACGCACACTATCATGTAACAGGTTTCACAGACCGTCGCCTTTTGCTCTCCACGCTCCAATCAGACCCGCTCTACCTCATTCTCAACGGCATGTTAGCAATAGGCACGGTAACGGCCCTGATACTGGCACTCATTGGCGACCTGCTGGTTTCGTGGCTTGGTACACGGCTCCGGCTCGTCAGCTTTGTCACGTTACGCGCTCTCGGCACAACGTCACGTCAGATTACGAGTGTATTGACGTGGGAACAAGCCATCGTGTATATCACAGGCTTTGTGCTTGGTGGCGCGTTCGGTTTCTTGCTGGCAGCATCAGTGATACCTGCGCTGACGTTGACCGATATCAACTCGAATCTGGGCAGCGATCAACTCTTTGCGCTACAATCTGCCCTATCGACGCAACTGGTCGCGCCGCCCTCACTTCTCATTGTGATAGTGCTACTCGTCGCCATCTACGCGCTTGCCCTGTCGATGATGGTTTTCATGGTGTCACGTCCGGCATTGAGCCAGACGCTACGCCTGAGCGAGGATTAGGTAGTATCTGTAGACCGACAATTCATTGTCGGCGTCCGCATTGATAGAACACGCTGACAATGAATTGTCGGTCTACAGATAACCGTTTATTCTGCTATGTCCGATATCTTGTCTTCACTCTCTTGCTCGACAAGTGGCAATGCGAACCAGAACGTTGAGCCTTGCCCGACGGTACTATGCACCCCTATTCGTCCACCATGTTGCTCGATGATGGTGTAAGCCCACGCCCAGTCCACCATCAGAGCCATTGTGAGCTTCGATGCCAGGAGAGCGGTAGAAGCGTTCCCATATGCGTTCCTGTTCTGATGGTATCAGACCTGGCCCCTCATCCTGCACAGACACACGTGCCTCTTGTCCCTCAATGGACAGATGCACTCTGACAGGTCGATCTGAAGGCGAATACTTCATGGCGTTTGTCAGGAAGTTTGTCATCACCTGAGCAATTCTGTCTGCGTCGGCATCGACAAGCACGTTCGACTGAAACGGAATGTCCAAATGAATGATGCATGTATTCTGAACCTGATGTGCTGCTTCAATAGATTCGTGAAGAATGCTTACGAGATTACAGGGTGTTCTATAGAGCCGAAGTGTTTGTACCTGTATCCGTGATACGTCGAGCAGGTCATTCACAAGGCGGTCTTGCAAGGCGGTTGAATGTATTGCTCGTTCAAGCAATGTTTGTATAGAGGCAAAGCGTTTTAGCTCGTCGGCAAGAAACGTTTCGTTGGAAAGAAGCCGTTGTACTTTGCGTTCTGCCAGTTGGAGGCTCCCTCTTGCTACTGTAATAGGAGATTTTAGCTCATGGCAGACGATGCTTAGAAACTCTTCCATGCGCCGATTTGACTCACGTAACGCAAGCTCGTTGGCTCGTGCTTCGGTGTTTTCCCGAAGGAGCAAAGTACGTGTAAGGATAAGAGAAGCGAGACGAGCCACCGTTTGTACGAGCGTCATTTCATATGCTGTATAGGTATGGTCACGCCCCCCATTATCGACACACAACAGCCCTACCAGTCGTTCTCTGACAATAATAGGAGCCACCAGCACCGTTTGAACATAGTAGGGAAACACGTGCGTGTACAGCGGCAACGACATACCATCGAGAAGCATGACTTCACCATCCTGGAGATGAGAGACCAGCAGTTCGTTTCCAATTGCATGAATGAGCGAAGACATTTCAACAAGCTTTTCTCGCCACATCTCCTCTTGCAGAGGGGTAAAACCGACAGCAGCGACAGGCGAGATGCTATCGGTTTCTGGTTCGACAGCCAGCATAACAACATGTCTACTTTCGACGACACTCATAGTCAGTTCAGCAAACTTTTGGCCTACCTCTTCAGTAATACCTGTCTCCGTAGCCCCTTCGTTACTGGTCAAGGGTGTTGGTAATTGCACAAGTACATGCGTCATTGCCAGTAATGCCTGTAGTGCTTGCTCGGTTCGTTGTTCGAGCTGGCGACGTTCTGTGACATCTCGATAAATCACTATTGCACGCTCCCTTTTGCCACTTGCGCTTCGTAGTGAAGCCCCGCTCAGGTTGAAGACGACGTTGCGTCCATCGGCAGTACGTACCAGTACATCTATCGCCTTGTTTCCCGTAAGTGACTCGCCAGCTAACAGGCGGAAAAGAGGTTGTCTTTTCAATGGCAACGTTTCTCCCTGCTCATTGCATTGAACAGCCTGTAGCAAAAGTTGCTCTTGCCGCTGCTCCTGCTCACTTTTATGAAGGGCGGAGATGCCAAAGAGTGAACGGACTGCCGCATTCGTCTCAACCACGTTTCCCTGTTGATTGTAGACGACGACTCCATCGCTCATCGCATCGAACGTCGCTTCCAGTTCATGAGCGCGTAGCAGTGCTTCACGTTCGGCTACCACTGCTCGTACCCGTGTGATTTCACGTTGATGCGCGAGAATAGCAATCACAATACCTGCCGCCACAAACGAAAGTAACTGCACCAGACCGTTCCAACCGTAGCCACTGAGCGTTCCAAATGGCGGAACGTAAAAGTAGTCGAGGACGAGCAGGCTCAAAAGAATAGCAAACGCTGCTGGCCCGACACCCCAGAAGAGGGCGACGAATACAACCGCGAAGAGCAACGGGAGACCCGGAAATGAAAGCGGCGACAAGAGTTGTGTCTCTAGTATGCCAATGCCAAGCCCTATACTTATCGAGAGGAGTGCCACAATGTATCCAACGAGCGGATGATGCCAGCCGGAACTCGGTGGCATTGTAGAAGTAGGAACACGTTGTTGAAACCAGTTTCTCAAAGAGAACGGGCGTTTATGAGTCAAAGCAACAATTCGCATGAAATTTCTCCATTCTTGTCTATACCACCGTACATTCCATCCACTCGTCCTTGAGTAGCGGAATGTACGACAGAGAGAACAGCCTGAGAATGTTTCTCCTGCTGTTGCTACAAGCATAGAGCCTTTCTGTGAGTTGCTTCTGTGAAATAGCTGAATCCAATCTGAGAATGTGCAGATAGCTTCATAATGGGAGAAACAGGTTGAATGTGCTACCCTTGCCAGGGATACTTTCAGCAGCAATATGTCCACCAAGCTGCTCAGTAAGCGTTTTAGCGATGGCAAGCCCCAGCCCTGTGCCTTGCCGCGAACGTGCGAGGTCTGCACGGTAAAAGCGTTCAAAGATATGTTCGAGAGCATCTGCTTCGATACCAATGCCATCATCGCTCACTACAATAATTGCTTCCTGCTCTCTGCGCTCTACGGAAACAGTGATGCATCCCTTGCCTGACTCCTTCTGTGCTGCTGTATACTTGATAGCGTTATCGAGTAGAATGAGTAGAATGCGACGTATGCTTTCTTCATCACTCTGGATATGGACTGGCTCGATAGAGCCGATTTCCAGCACAGGTGCGTTTTCCTCAGCATTCAATCGTCCGCGAAGTTGACGGACTAACTGGAGTGCCACGCGATCAAGCTCGACAATGTATGTTTTCTTTCCCTGTGTTTCCCTGCTATGTGAGAAAAGTGAGGTGTCGGCATTTGCGTCCGCTCGTGCCAGGAGC
>DAIQNC010000001.1:22273-23953 GCA_036788655.1 Ktedonobacteraceae bacterium | reverse complement strand
GCCGCCAGTTGTCCCATCTTGCCATCGCCCAGGACAATGACGCTATCTGTCGGCTTGATGTGTATCTGCTCCAGTATCTCGAAGTTCGCGGCGAGTGGCTCGACAAACACCGCTTCCTCATCACTGACGTTCTCTGGGACGAGGTGCAGGTTTTCGACAGGGAGCATGAGATAGTCAGCGAAAGCTCCATCGCGTTTAAGGATGCCGAGCGTGGTGCGATTGGGACAATGCGTAGGCATATCGTGCTGACAGTAGTAACAATCGGAGCGATGACAGGCGGCGTTGATATCACCAACCACGCGCTTTCCAACGTAACGATTGAACTGCGCCTGAGCCTGTTTGCCGTATACCTCTTCGACAATGCCCACAAATTCATGGCCTGGCACACCTGTGAAACTCAGGTAGCCGCGAACAATCTCCAGGTCGGTGTTGCAGATACCAACTTGCACTACTCGTATCAACGACTCACCTTCTACAGGAGTAAGCGGAGGGTAGTTGCTCTCTAACGTTAATCGAGTTCCATTGTAAACGAGCGCACGCATACGTATACCTCTTGCCAGTAAATGTTTTCCTATACAGTATAGCACGTCGAAACGTTAGCTATACACGCGATCCGCCCTGGCTAGACCTTGTAATCCGTACCATATGCCGTTATACTACTGTGGCGATACCAACAATAGAAACGTGTTCAATACTCACTGACAACAGAGAATACTCTATCAGGAGATGCCACTATGTATAACGACCCTTATCAGCTATCCTCATCACAACAGCCACAGGAACAACCATCGCAGCCTTCCTATCCATTGCCGTATGACCCGAATTATGGAGCATATGGACAGGCTCCGTATGGTCCACCGCCCGATACACACTATGGCGCACCACAGGGACCATCGGCTCCGTATGGTCCATCATCCTATGGAATGCCACCTGTCCCCCAATATATGCCGCCACCACAGAAGAAAAATTCGCTGACCTGGCTCTGGATTACGTTAGGCTTCGTCGGGGGCGTTCTCGTCCTGGGATGTGCAGCGTGCGGTATCTTCGCTTATACTATCGGGAAGCAAGCCACAACTCTCGCTGGACCCGCCTTTGCCGTTGGCGAGTATTACCAGTATCTCAAGGCAGGCGATTATAGTAAGGCGTATACGTTTGTTGACCCGAATGCGAGCTATATAGTGAGTGGACAGGCGATGACGGTCAGCGATGAACAGTCATTTGCCCAGACCGCGCAATCCGTTGACGCTACGAATGGACCAATTACTAATATTGCTGTCAGCGCATCCAGTACCGACACCACTCATATCACAATGACAATAACGCGCAACGGATCGCCGTATGACGTGCATCTTACATCGGCACAAGAGGGTAGTACATGGAAGATCGTCGCCGCCGATGGGATATAAAGAGCGGTATTCGGGTTATATGAGGTATTCGGGCATTGGGAGATGAGAGGAAACGAGGACGTAATGAATTACGCCCCTACAAAGGTATGATGGTATGGAAAATGAATATAATGAGATTGCGGCGTTTTATGATGTAGAACACGCGCTATTTGATGAGGACGTGGAGATGTATCGCAACTTCGCGGAGTCGAGTGCTGGGTCGTTGCTCGAACTGGCCTGTGGCAGTGGGCGTTTGCTGCTCCCACTGGCGCAAGATGGCTATGAGCTGACAGGT
>DAIQNC010000001.1:4815-22263 GCA_036788655.1 Ktedonobacteraceae bacterium | reverse complement strand
GGATAATTCCGCGCCGATGCTTGCCGTCGCACGCGAACATCTGACAACGGCGGGTGTTCTCGCGCATTGCGAACTGGTACAGGACGATATTCGCACGATGCGGTTGGGGCGCACGTTTCGTATGGCCTTCATCGCCCTCGGCTCTTTTGCGCACCTGACGAAGCGCAATGAGCAACAGCAGGCACTCGCCACTGTACGTACACATATCAGCACGGGTGGTCTCTTCCTTCTCGACATCAGCAACGCCGATATTCGTTATATGGAAAGTCTTGGTGGGCAGATGCTGCATCAGGGAACATGGCAACGCGACGATGGCACGATGCTCACACACTTTGTGAGTCCGGCTACGGCAACAGAGCGTCGTATGTTGGAACTCACGCACTTCTACGACGTGTATTCGCAAGGCGGCACAGTGCAACGTACCACTTCAACGATGCATCTGGCTCTCTTCGAGCGTGGCGAGGTCGAGTTGTTGCTGGAACAGGCAGGTTTCACCGTGAAGGATGTCTACGGAACCTATGAACTCGACTCCTATCAGGTCGATAGCCCACGCATGATTTTTGTAGCAGAAGCATCGTCATAATTGACTACTTCTGTTTGAACAGGCGCGAACCTATGTAGTGCCGTGATTTATCACGGCTGTATTATTCTCGACGGGGACGGACGTGATAATGAAATTGAGACTTCGTAGCAGCCCGATGTATCGATTGGCTCAATCCTTTTCGGACGCCATCGATACATCGTGGGTCTACGAAGCCTCTACTTATCTCGTTTGTATAATTGGGATATTTCATCAATGAGCATTATTATTGCTCATAAGAAGCTAGAACAGGGTGAATGTATGGAACAAGCATTACATGCATGGAATTTAGAACCGCAAGAGGCGATAGCTCTACAAGGAGAACTGGCAAAGCGTATTGTGCGCGAAGACCAGCTAGACCCTGTGCATCTCGTCGCAGGTGTGGATATGGCAATTAACGAGAACAACGGCATGGCACGTGCGGCGGTGGTGCTGCTCACCTATCCCGAATTAGAGGTGATTGAACGCCACATCTATGAGGAGCCAATTCGGATGCCCTATATCCCCGGTCTGCTCTCATTTCGTGAGGCCCCATGTGTCCTCGGTGCATTCAAGCAACTTAGTCAGCAACCACAACTCGTGTTGGTCGATGGTGCAGGTATCGCGCATCCTCGTCGTATAGGTATTGCCTCGCATCTTGGTTTGTGGCTTAACCTGCCCACTATTGGATGCGCGAAGTCGATACTCACAGGAACATATAAGAAAGCCGAACTCGGTGAAGAGGCCGGGTCATGGGTTCCAATAACGTATAAAGGCGAAACGATTGGTGCAGCAGTACGCACACGCACACGAGTAAATCCTATGATTATCTCGCTCGGTCATCGCATCAGTCTCGAAACGAGCGTCAAATACGTGCTTGCCTGTGGACGTGGCTATCGTCTCCCGGAGCCAACGCGGTTAGCCGATAAGTTATCGAAGGACAATGAGTGGCAGGAGCCGCAGAATGAGACAGCACAGCAAGAACGGCTCCTCTAGCTGAATACTACTTCGTCTCGGCAACATATGAGTAGGATATGTGGTACGATACAGGTAATTGACATAAGATAGCACATAGCATATATCTATGCGCCATATTTGTATATGTAAGGAGCTTAATTTGGCCTCGATACTTTCGCAATTCGCACCACTTACACTCTCTCCTGATGCCGCTGTCGATTTTCACATGCATACAACGTATAGTGATGGACGCTATTCTGCACCACAGTTGCTAGACTTGCTTGTCGAAGAGGGTTTCCAACTGGTTGCCGTTACCGATCATGACCGCGTGGACAGAGTTGCCGAGATACAGGCACTGGCGGCTGAGAGAGGCTTGCCTGTTCTCGCAGGTGTCGAGATGAGTACCGAATGGAACGGAAAGATGGGACACATGCTCTGCTATGGCTTCGATCCTGAACAGAACGAGCTTCTAGCGATTACAGAGGATGTGAGGCGTATGAAAGAGGCAGGGCATCGAGGCGTCAAATCAGACATGGCGCGTACTGTCGAGGCCGCGCACAAAAGCGGAGCCGTCTGTCTCATCGCGCATCCTGGACGGCGAGAACACAACTTCACCTTCTACGACCCCGCCCTGCTCGACCAGTTGCGTCAGGAGATACCCATTGATGGCATCGAGGTCTACCATCCCTACCACAGTCCAGAAATTATCGAAGTCTATCTCAAATATGTTCAAGAGCATGACCTGCTCTACAGCACAGGTTCCGATACACATTGCGTAGCAGGGCGTATGCCAATCAAATACAAAGCCGAGATAAGCCGCAAACTGTTGGAACGATTAGGCGTAAACATTTCGTAGGGACCGATTTATCATGTCCGTTGTACTTGTATATTCCCGTTCGCATGAACCGGATTCTCTGTAGACCGACAATTCATTGTCAGCGTGTTCCTTCGACGCGGACGCCGACAATGAATTGTCGCACTACAAATACATGAAATAGGAGAACCACCATGACGCAGGAACAATCAACATCTACAACTCCACCCTCGGCGGAGGGAGTCGTCACAAAATCGAGTCCATTTTCGGTAGATGAAACCTTGCAACGTTTTCAAGAGGCAATGCACAGCAAAGGTATGACCGTATTTGCTCGCATCGACCATAGCGATGAGGCGGAAAAGGTTGGACTCAAGATGCAAGAGGCGCATGTCCTCATTTTCGGCAATCCGAAAGGTGGTACGCCCTTGATGATTGCCTCGCCACTGCTCGCGCTTGATTTGCCGCTCAAAATACTCGTATGGCAGAGCAGCGATGGGCGTGTATGGGTGAGTTATACCGATGTGTCCTATCTTGCTACACGCTATACTATTCCGCAGGAGTTGGTTGGGAATATTGCAGGAATAAATGGGCTGGTTGAGAGCGTACTACATAATTCGTAAGAGATGAAAAAAAGACGTGAATATTACGAAATATGTTCAGGTCTTCATGTTTTATGAATTTTGGCAGTCCTCGCTTTCGTACATCCGTCTAACTTTATAAGGAATATAAGAAATCTGCCAGAGTTAAAAAGATGACATGATTTTCACCTTTACTTGTAGAGTGTACTATTTTCAAGTCGTCCATTGATTCTTCCGGTTCTTCCTGGTCTTCTTCGCGCCACCTTCTAAGTAGTTCGCTTAAAGCTTCCCTTTTTTGCTCTGGCGTCGGAGAAGTTTCCCTGCCTTCAAGGATGTCATCCAGAATAGAATGTGTTACACTTGAAGCAGGATTTATAGAGCGTTCTTTATCCATACTCTTCTGCCTCTCTTTCTATCAAACCTATCATGGCTCACGGTCTCACGATATTTCTATCGCTCCCTATAGATTATATCATGCTTTGACTTGAAAAGATAGTGCCTTTCCACTATCTTATACGAAACACTTACCCTGTTGAGAACTGAATTGCTGTTGTCTTTTTCCCTTCCTTGTTCTATCATATCAATAGAGAATTTGCTTTGTATTACGCATGAACAGACAGAGAAATACAGGGTTATCATGACAACTACGGCACGAAATTCGCAAGAACAAGAGATGCAACAACCACAACGACCACAATCGTCGCACTCTTCCATACATACAGAGGATACATCATCACAACAGCAGGAGCGCGAGGCGGCTTTGCCACCTGGCCCTCGTCCACTTCCGGTTATTGGCGACCTGCTCCAGTTCCGCACCGACCCGCTCAGTTTCTTACAGAAAATGCAACGCGAGTATGGTGATATGGTGACGGTTCACCTCGGAAAAACGCCTCTCGTGGTGCTGTTCCGTCCCGAATACGTGCGCTATGTGCTGGTCGAGAATCCGCGCAACTTCCGCAATGGTGGCTTTGGCGGTGGCGACTCAGGTTTGCTCAACGAGGGTTTGTTGACGATTGATGGCGAAAAGCACCGTCAGCAGCGTCGCGCTGTACAACCAGCATTCCACAAAAAGCGTGTCGAGAGCTACACAACGGTAATGGCGCAGTATACCGATGAGTTGCTCAAGACATGGAAGCCGGGCGATACGGTTGATGTGTCGAGGGCTATGCAGGAGGTGACGCTACGTGTCGTTGGCAAATGCCTGTTCAATATCGACCTGGACAATCAGTTGCAGGAGATGGGCAAAGCCTTTACCGACATGCTCAGTAATCAGGCAGGACTGCTTGAGACGTTATTCAATACACGCATCGACAATCCGCTCACCTCATATGGCAAGCGTATGAGCGCAATTCGACAGCTTGACATGCTCATCTATACGCTCATTGCGGAGAGACGCGCCGACCCCGGTGATAAGGGCGATGTGCTATCAATGCTGCTCGAAGCTCCACAGGCGCAGGGTGAGACACCGGATGCAGTCCTCAACGACAAGCAGGTTCATGACCACATCATGACCTTTATTGCCGCCGGACATGAGACAACTGCGAACGCACTCACGTGGACATTCTATCTGCTCTCGGAGCACCCCTCAGTACGCGCAAAGTTGCTCGACGAGCTACGAAGCGTGGTGGGTAATCGCACACCAACGCTCGAAGACATGTCGAAGCTGACATACATGGATCAGGTGTTAAGCGAGTCGATGCGCCTCTATCCGCCAGCATGGTTGCAGGGACGTGTGTCTGTCGAAGCCTTCGACATGGGTGAGCATCGAATACCTGCAAAGACACCGATCATGTTGACGCAATGGGTGATGCATCGCCTACCCGAAATATGGGGCGACCCGGAAGTCTTCCGCCCTGAACGCTTCGACCCGGAGAATGGACAGAAGATTCCATCAGGTGCATACTTCCCCTTTGGTATGGGGCCGCGCATCTGTATCGGTATGCCTTTCGCGCAACTAGAGGCCAAACTGATACTCGCCACCATCCTGCATCGCTACTCGCCGCGCACACTCAAGGGCTACGAACCCGGTCTCAACCCCTTGATTACGCTGCGTCCAAAGAATCCGTTGAAGATGGTGTTGATACCGACATCAACCAATGCATCCGACACGTCCGCGAATAACGCATGGTCACAGGTCATACGCACGCCGTATGAAAATGGGGAAGATCGTCGTGGATGCCTGGGCGCGTTGGCGAATCTGTTCAATTTCGTGAAGTTGTAAGCGAAATAAAGAGCGTTACAAACTCAGGATTTTACACAAAAGCAATTTGTGAGCAGCAACAAGGCGAACTTTGCGGAGAACGACACACGCATGTGTCGTTCTCCGCCTTTGCATTTTGGGGACTTTGCCTTCAATAGAAAAAATCTGTAATCTAAGAGGCGGAATTGAACGTAATAGTAAATACTGTAGACTGTTTCGATTTGAAATATAAGCTCAACTTTTAGTAAAGATGAGTTTTGCTCTAATGAGCAGAAGTAATATCGAAACTGTGTCTATAGAGGATGTTTGAGGATACTCGTGTTACGCATTCATGGAGGTTCAATGGTGAAAATCATGATACGCCGTTCTATCCCCGTCGTCGCTCTCTGTTTTCTCCTCTCTGGCATGTTTGCCCTGTCCGCTCAAGCGAAGGGGTCATCGTTCAGCTTTACCACCTTTGAAGTGAGTAGTGTCGTAGGGACAACGTGTCCTGGTTCGTCAGCATGTACGAATGGTGCAGCCGAACCTGCAATTCGTGCTGATAATGCTGGCAACTTTTATGGTACATCTGAAAATGGTCTGGGTGCTGGTACAGAGGCATGGAAATCGTCCGATGGTGGCAAACATTTTGTTGCCATTCCCTCTCCCGATCAGGCTTCGCAGACCAACAACACGGGATTTGCTCCTGGCGGTGGTGACACCGATGTTGCAACTGCTCCCGTTAAGAACGCATCCGGTCTTTACAATGTGTATGCCGCAAGTCTGAGCCTTGCGAATGTTGACGTGAGTACCAGCGCGGATGGTGGTAAAACATGGACGCTGAACCCACTTGCCGCAACGATTCCTGGTGATGACCGTGAATGGGTTGCTGCCGATGGCGCAAGCAAGGTGTGTGTTTCCTATCATGATGTTGCTACCGACAATATTGATGTCAATTGTAGCCTGGATGCGGGAACAGCCTTTACGCAACTGGGTGATGCCATTGACGCAAATCATGCGTACCTCATCAACAACAACGAAATTGGCAACCTTGCTATCGACCCCACGACACATTATGTGTACGAAACCTTTAGTGGAATTGCCAACGCCAGCGAGGTTGCATGTGGTGAGCAGGGAACGTGTGGCTATCATACCGTATGGATGGGTATTTCCAAAGATGGTGGAAAGACCTTCACGGATGTTGCTGTCTACACCAACCCTGATACGACGGTCAGCTATGGACATCAGTTCGTCAACATGAGTATCGATAGCGCAGGCAATCTGTACTCGGTGTATAGCGACAACCATAATCTCTTCTACAGCTATTCCACCAATCACGGGTCGAACTGGTCTGCACCCGTTCAGGTCAACACGATCAGTGGAGCGCAAACCGCGATTGAGCCGTGGAGTACCGCACATGGCAATGGACATCTGGATATTGTCTGGTATGGCACGTCATATTACAGCAGTAGCACGACACCGGATAATTATCCAAATAGCGCATTGTGGTACGTGGACTTCGCACAAAATCTGAGTGCGACGAAATCTGGCAGTCATTTCACCGAGCAGGCAGTGACCCCAGTGGTACACATGGGCGGTGTCTGTGAAAGTGGTGTCACCTGTACTGGCAATCGTGACCTCTATGATGACTTTGGCGTAGCCGCAAGTCCAACAACGGGTCTGGCCTCAATCATCTACAGTGATGACCAGTACACCAATGATGCGAATGATCCACCGCGCTCCGGCTGTACGGCCTCAACCTCGAATACGAGTAGTTGCGACCATACCTCGATAGCCACACAAACAGGTGGCTCTGGCATTTAGCTTCATCTCGTTGTTTGATAAAAAGACGCCTTCGTCCGTATATACATGGACGAAGGCGTTTATCGTATAGCATGATGAACTGAAAGGGGTCACGGAATATGTTGCGAAAAATTGATTGCATCATGATTCGTGTGGACGATATCAAAGTTGTGGCAGATTACTATGTGAACGTCTTTGGCCTACTCCCTCAGTGGAGCGCGGATGACTCGATTGGGCTACGCTTTCCAGAGAGCGATGCGGAAATCGTCGTCCACTGTAGCCCCGATATTCCTTCAAATGTTGAGGTGCATTACTTGGTCGATGATGTCGTCTCTGCTGTAAGCGATTATGAAGCGAAAGGATGTCGTGCCCTTGTCGAGCCGTTTGATATCGCTATCGGCAAGTGCGCGGTGATTGTTGACCCGTTCGGGATACGATTGTGCATTCTGGATATGACGAAGGGGCCGCGCCCATTGGATCTAATGACTTCGTAGCAACACGATTTATCGATAGGCTACGACTTGAGATAGTGAGCCATCGATAAATCGGGATGCTACGAAGGAATTTATCGTTCGACGATCATGGCTACACCCTGACCGCCTCCAATGCAGAGCGTGGCGAGGCCGTAGTGAGACTGGCGACGCTGCATCTCGTATAGCAGCGTAACCAGGATGCGTGTGCCACTGGCCCCGATAGGATGACCGAGGGCAATGGCTCCGCCGTTGACGTTCAGCTTCGAGCTATCAAAGCCGAGTTCTTTTCCTACCTCGACGGACTGAGCGGCGAATGCCTCGTTTGCTTCGATCAGATCGAGGTCGGAAACGTGTAAGCCAGCTTTTTGCAGGGCGTTCTTCGAGGCAGGTATTGGTCCCAGACCCATTACACGCGGATCGACGCCTGCCGAGGCATAACTGCGGATGGTTGCCATCGGCTTCAAGCCAAGCTCGTTGGCCTTGCTACGGCTCATCACAACAACGGCTGCTCCACCATCGTTGAGACCCGAAGAATTACCTGCCGTGACCAGACCGCCTTCACTCTTGAACGCCGGACGCAATTTATGCAGTCCTTCCATCGTCGTATCGGCGCGTGGTTGCTGGTCTTTATTGAAGATAGTGGTTGTTCCCTTCTTGCCAGGAATTTCTACAGGCACAATCTCCTGATCGAACACACCTGCTTCAATTGCACGGGCGGCTTTCTGCTGGCTTTGTAAGGCGAACTGATCGAGTTCTTCGCGGCTCAAATGGCAATCGGAGCAGATATTCTCTGCCGTCATGCCCATATGACAATCGTTGAAAGCATCCCATAGTCCGTCTGTAATCATCTCATCAACCAGTTTCCCATCACCCATGCGATAGCCAGTGCGAGCTTTTTCTAACAGATAGGGAGCGCGACTCATGCTTTCCATGCCACCTGCAACGATAATGTCCGCATCGCCGAGGCGAATGGCTTGCGCGGCAAGAATCACCGCTTTCAGTCCGCTACCGCATACCTTGTTAATCGTCAATGCCGGCACTTCGACAGGGAGTCCGGCATTCACAGCAGACTGGCGAGCTGGATTTTGCCCAAGACCAGCCTGAAGAACGTTACCCATAATCACCTCTTGCACCTGATTGGGCTGGAGGTCGGCACGTTCTAATGCGGCACGAATACAAATTTCGCCTAACTTCACTGCTGGCACATCTGCCAGTCCACCGCCGAATGTGCCAATTGCCGTTCGCACTGCGCTTACAATCACAGCTTCTTGTAGTTCAGCCATCACCATTGCTCCTTTGTAACGGGCGTCAACAATAATAAATATAACATATTGAAAAGCCAGTGGTAAGGAGTTCATAAGTATCCATTTTACAGGCTAATTACGTGCTTTGAGTGTAGTAATGCTTGCTTGACCTTCCGTTTGAATGCCTTTCACAGACGATATTCCAGGTGCAGCCAACTCAATACAGTATACTTGAAGCGTGCCTTTTTTATATAACAGGATGGAACGGAATGGATATATCAATGAAGTTGAGCTTTCAGGATAGAACATGCAAATTGTGCAGGGAGTTTGAGCGAAGATATGGTTGCCATCAGTCAAGAAGCTTGTTTGAAGATAGAGAAGCAAAGAACAAGTATCAGAAAAGAACAGGAGAGCTTCACCCGCCTCTCTAGCAACCAGAAGCTGATGATAGCGCAAAAAGTGTTAGCAGAGTTCTCACTGCAAGCATATGTATATGATTGTGGTGTACATGAAGATGTTCAACCAGGTGCGGATTTCATCAAGCAAGCAATAGATTGCCTTCAATGCGGCAACTGCTATGTTATTTTTGTCAATCTGGACTGGCACAATTTTTCGGGTTACATCCATCCGTTGCATGAGGCTTTTATCGCCTCACAATATACGAAAGTTGTGATGCTAGAGTATTTTAACCCGGAATTGTTTGTCAATGCGGAGCGTGTTCCTCTTCTCGGTAAGCTGGCTCGCTGGTTGTGGAGCAGGAAGTATTATCAGGAAAGTGACCGCATTCGTTTTGCAAAAGTTCTGGAACGAGCCTGTGTGAAGTATGAAAAACCCGTGACGGTAACTGATATAGCCCATAACACCAATTATTCATTCAACTTCTATCTTAGCTACCTCGTTTCCTTTGTGATGATTGGTGCAAGCCTTTTCCATCTGCTTCCCAATTATCGTGTAGCACTGCTACTTGCCAGTTGCTTCCTGTATCATCGGCTCGATACGGGTCTACGCCGACTAGGGAAAAGACTGGGCAGGAAGCTCAGTTTAGGTGGGGCATTCGACCCCGAACATGTTCACTGGTACGAAAAGTTCTTTCTGGACTTAGAAGACGCCAGAAGAGTGCTTGGAGCCGCCGGAATACGCCAGTTGGTGCGTGAATATACTGATAATGAGCAAGATACACCAGCATACATAATAGTGAACTTGCCCCCTGCTCATGGTATACGCTACGCATCTGTGTTACTGGATGCAACACGAGCAGATGTATGGGCAAGAAGTATCAAGCAAACCGTGTACGGTTTGCTTCCCAATATTTCAAGGAGTGTGAGAACGTGGGTCTATAAGCGTAGCATCACGCGAACTCCTCAAAACAGTGATGATACTGCTGCTGGCATCTGGGTGTGTACATCGAAGCGGAAAATAACTTTCTAATTGTCCCAGTTTCTCAACCAGCAAGCTAGTCCGGTAAACTATCACCTGGAAAACTTCTACAGGGATGGATTTCGTAAACGAAAATGCCAGCTTGCACTCCTGGGTCTTCATCCATAATCTTCTTTACCTCATCGGGGGAAGCGTTGAAAATACCGATACCTGCGATATCGCTATCATCAGTTGCCGGACAAACAATCGGTAGCAGTCCTTCGGCACGCAGCTCGAAATTTCTCCGTCCATGCTCCCAGATGATTTTTTTGACATCATCTCGCCGTATGTTCGGACCTATCTTCAAAATCAGAATCGAATAGTTCCTGGTAGTGGTCATCATCTGTCGCATAAACTCGTCGGTGATTGTTGCCATATCAGTATGCTCCACACTATTACTCTGGTTATATGTAGTCCGACGATGCATCGCGGATGAGTTTCATCATTACTAGTACCGTTACAAAATGGGAAACTCGTCCGCGATGTATCGCTGGACTACAGGTAATGCTATTCAGGTGGGACGCGAAAACCTATCGCTACCCTGTTCCAGCTATTCATCGAGACGATTGCCAGAGTCAGGTAGACCAGTTCCTCTTCGTTGAAGTGTTTGCGAGCCTCTTCATACACCTCGTCGGGTACGTGGTCAACGGAGACGAGGGTGATGGCTTCGGCCCATGCTAGTGCGGCTCGTTCACGCTCAGTGTAGAATGGAGCCTCGCGCCATGCAGGTAATACGTACAGACGTTGTTCAGTTTCGCCACGCGACCGCGCAGACTTCGTATGCATATTGATTCAGTACGCGCACCCATTGATTTGTGACGTGCGAACTTTAACGAGTTCGATAAGCAACGGCTCCTTCGTGGCGAGTTCTGATGAGCGTACCATCTGGTCTAAGCTGCTCAATGCTCTACCTACACCAGGTACGGCCTTCATATAGTCGAGTCGTTGATGTGTGTCCATGTGAATGACTCCTTTCACTGCTCTTTGACTATGCATGTCCCTTTCAGTGTATCATAATAAATTCCTCGGTCTCCTTACCTCGTGCATTTGCAAAGCCTTTATTCTCTCCGTAAATTTTGAAACCGCATTTTTGCAAAACACGTTGAGATGCGAGGTTGTCCTTAGCAACACGCGCATAGACGGGGCGAGCCTTATAGTAATCCAGGAATTGTAGTACAGCTTCGGTAGCGATGCCTTTGCCCCAGTAGGGTTTACCAATCCAATAGCCTATTTCCGGTTGACCCAACTCTTCATCTTGATAGCACATAAAGTTACCTACTACCTGTCTATTGAAGAGGATGGTCTTTAAGATGTTCGTCTCATCGCTGAGTACCTTCGTCCAGTGCTTCATGAAGGCATCTCTATCGGTCGGGTCTTTTGCTGTGAATGCTGCCATATAGTTCGCATCCGGGTCAAGTTGCTGCTCGAAAAATATGGGCAGGTCGCCTTCCTGTGCGTCTCGTAAACTGACATTGTTGGTTGAAAGGCGTGAGGGATATTGGCTCATAGCGTTCCCTTTCTGATAGATGTGTATATGATTGCCGAGGTAGATACTGAACATTCATAAAGAAATCGGCAAGGCGTAGGGACAGATGTATCACGTCCGTTGCAACAATATTTATGGGGGTAGACGGACGTGATACATCTGTCCCTACGCCTTGCCGAACGTAAAAATTCATCGTTGCAGAGGCTAGATGTCGGGAGCTTGAATGCCATGCATTCCTAGCGAGTAGCCGATTTCTCCGCCGTGATGCAGGTCATGCTCGATGACATGCCAGATGACCCAGCCACGTGTGACCATATATTTTTCGCCGTTATCCTCGTCCTCGAAGGTGGCTTGCAGGTCTTCGGGACTGAAACGTGCCAGCGCATCTTGCATCACCTGCCATGTGACAGACAGCCCATGTACCAGTTCACTTGCGGAACGTGTGGGACTCCCGGGTTCTTGCCACTGGGCGATAGCTCCAAAGGCATCATCTCCTTCGCCCAGACAATAGTGATACCACCCTGCACGCACTGCGATAATGTGAAGTGCCAGTTCCTCGATTGAACGCAGATTGGGCGCGGCGCGTAATGCAAGTTGCTCATTGGTTAACGGAGCAAGAGCTTCGCTCAATTTGTCCTGATACGTGTGCCATCCCTCGGTCATGATGGAAAGGGTGATGTTCGTGTCACTCATGATGTTGCTCCTTCATATGTTTTCGTTGTATCTTCAGGTTCGATATCAGTATAGCACATAGGTTCTATCTCCAGACAGCGGATGTTCCATGTAGTGTTGTATTCTTCCCCGATATGAAATTTGAAATTGCACAAAAATTCACCCCCAAACCTCTTGACAAATGCACCAAAATATGGTTAACTCGTGTTACTAACACGAGTTAGTCGTCAGATAGTTTGTAGGAGGAAAAAGGAGTGACGCGCCAACCACGTAAACGCCCACCTACGATGTCAGATATCGCTCGCCAGGCAGGAGTTTCCCGAACAGCCGTTTCTTTCGTACTCAATAATCATGCCTCTGCCTCTGGCATTCCTGCCGAAACGAGGGATCGCATCCTGGAAGTGGCAAAGCAACTTACGTACCGTCCGAATCTGGCTGCACAAGTGTTACATACCAATCAAACTCAAACTATTGGCTTTATCACTGATGAAATTGTTACTACCCCACACGCGGTACATATTATTAAAGGTGCTCAAGATGAAGCACTGGCTCATGGGAAGTTGCTATTGATCATCTCTACAGGTTTCAATGCCACAGTGAAAGAGACTGCGATTGAAAAGATGCTTGAGCGTCGGGGAGATGGCATTATCTACGGCGCAATGTACCATCAGAACGTCACCGTACCGTCAACTATTTATGAAGTGCCTGCTGTCCTGCTCGATTGCTTTTGTGACGACCGTTCTTTGCCTTCAGTTGTGCCAGATGAGGTGCAGGGAGGACGAACAGCAACTGAAGTGTTGCTGAAGAAAGGGCATCGGCGTATAGGCTTTATCAACGATGAGAATGCTATTCCTGCTAGCTCTGGACGTTTAGAGGGATACAAGCAGGCACTGAAAGCCTATGATATTCCTTTCGACGAGCAACTTATCCGTTACCACCCCAGCGATTCGAGAGGCGGTTATCATGGTGCGTTGGAATTACTGCATCTTTCTGAGCCACCAACTGCTATTTTCTGTTTCTCTGACTTCATGGCGATGGGTGTCTATGAAGCATTGAAGAGACAAGGTATTTCTATCCCCGGCGATATAGCTGTGATGGGGTTTAATAATCAGGAGTTGATTGCCCCTCTGCTCTTTCCACCATTATCCACTATGCAACTTCCCCATTATGAGATGGGCAAGTGGGCTGTAGGGTATTTACTGGCACATAGTGCCGAGTCTTTGCCACCGATTCAGCACACTCTTGAGTGTCCATACATCGAACGCGAATCTGTGTAGGTGTTCACGGAGTAAAGTGTGGTAACACGAGGAGGTGAGTGCTATGAAATAGGGTTCCTGTCAGATATCTGTTGCGTCGTCCGACGTAGCGATAACACTTTCCCCCACACATCATGTCCTTCATAGTTCATGCAAGGGTTCCTCACCATCTGACACCTGTAGTTTTTGTTACCCTTTTTCAGGAGTTGCAAGAATGCTTATCGCAATTCCTCTTCCACCTGAGTAAGCTGTATGCCGTTTCAGTATTTTTCGGTGTTTCGAGGAGAGAAAACATGAAACCCAGATTGTACGTCTTGCTTATTGTGCTGATGGGACTACTCGCAGCATGTGGCAGTTCTACGACTACCACCTCTAATGGACGGGCTGTCATCAGCCTGTGGACACACTCAGCTGGCAATCCGGCGGAGATGAATACGCTCAAGACAGAAGTGAATGCCTTCAATGCCTCGCAAAAGCAGTACGAGGTTCAAATCCAATCGTTCCCCCAGGCTTCCTACAACGACTCCGTTTCGGCGGCAGCACTTGCCCATAAATTGCCCTGTCTCATCGACATGGATAATCCGACCGTTGCTAACTTTGCCTGGTCGAGGTATATCCAGGCACTTCCGATCACTGATGCCCAGGTGCAACAAATGGGACTCTCAACTTCGGCTATTGGGCGTTATCAGGGAAAAATTTACTCTCTGGGCCAGTTTGATGTTGCCTTGACGATCTATGCACGCAAGTCAATTCTCGATAAGTATCACATTCGTATTCCTACGCTGAATCAGCCGTGGACGCTCAATGAATTCAACAGTGCCCTAAGTACACTCAAAGCCAGTGGAGCGTTTCAGTATCCCTTTGATCTGGGGGCGGGAGGCTCTGGCGAGTGGTGGCCCTATGCGTACTCACCCATGCTCCAGAGCTTTGGCGGAGATTTGATTGATCGTAACTCATACACTTCGTCGGATGGCATCCTTAACGGTTCCTCGGCGTTGAAATGGGGCCAGTGGTTCCAGGGGCTGTTTAAGAACGGCTATGCGCCCGCCAAACCATCCTCTAACCAGGGATTTATCGAGGGGAAGGTTGCACTCTGGTATGATGGCAGTTGGGATGCGGATAGCGTGCTTCAGAAGTATGGCAACGATGCCCTCTTCCTGCCTTCGGTTGACTTCGGCAACGGCCCGAAAATCGGTGGAGGCTCCTGGGAGTGGGGCATTACATCTACGTGTTCGCAGCAACAATCGCAAGGTGCGTGGCAGTTCATTCAATCCCTGATGCAACCAGCAAACATTGCTCTGCTTAACAAGGCGACGGGACTTGTTCCCACGACCCCTGCTGCGGCTGCCCTGCTTCCGCATTATGCACCGGGAGGCGCATATTGCATTTTCTTTGATATGTTACAGCATTTCACAGTCATGCGCCCTGCTACCCCGGCCTACCTGACCATCTCCAATCAATTTGCACAGGCTGGTCAAGCAATACGCGACGGCGCGGACGTGCAGACCGCTCTGGATAACGCAGTGAACGCCATCGACCAGAATATTCAGAGTCACAACAACTACCAGCAGTAAAATAGCGCGATTGATTATACAGGAAAGTGGAGAAGAACTCTCCGCTTTCTTGTAAACATCTGGAGGAAAGTATCATGTCTGTCGTAAGCGAGGCAAGTAGCGGAGTACCGCTCTCTCGTCCTGTGCCGAAAAAGCTGTTTGGTCAATTTGCTGCTGCTCTGATAATGGGTGGCCCGGCTTTTCTGCTCCTGCTGGTCTTCCTGATTGGCCCATTTTTCATGGGGATCGCCTACAGTTTTACTGATGAGAGGCTCGTCTCCCCGGTTCCGGCTCAGTTTATTGGGGCAAAAAATTATGCTCAGTTGCTACAGGTGTCTATTCTGACGCTTGACCCTGTGGTCGATCCCGCAACTCACCAGTTGGAGCGCGACGCACAAGGGCAGTTGCGCTATCCGTTAGTGCGTACCTTTACGCGGAATGAGCAGAAGTACCCCCGGTACTTTCAAATGGAGCAGTTGTTAACGGTGAACGTGGGCAATCAGCGTTATGTCGTACTCGCCCACGATCCGACCTTTCTGCACTCCATCTTCAACAATCTCTTCTTCGCAGTGCTGGTAATTCCACTGCAAACAGGATTGGGATTACTACTGGGACTGCTCGTCAATCAAAAGCTGAAAGGCCAGAACTTTTTCCGAACCGTCTACTTTAGCCCGGTCGTCACCTCTCTGGTCGTCATCTCGACTATCTGGACCTTCCTCTACGATAAGAATGTTGGATTGATGAATCAGATACTGAAAACGGTCTCCTTTGGGGCCTGGGGGCCGGTGGATTGGCTTGGCAACCCGTCTACAGCGATGCTGGCAATTCTCATCATGTCAGTCTGGCAAGGAGTAGGCTTGCAGATGATCCTCTTTCTGGCTGGACTACAAGATATTCCAGAGCAGTTGTACGAGGCCGCAAGCATTGACGGGGCAAATGGCTGGCAGCGGTTTGTGAATGTGACCATACCAGGACTGCGTAACGTTACGGTGTTCATCTTCATCTCGATTACCATTGCTGCGTTCCAGTTGTTTTCCCAGGTATGGGTGATGACGCAGGGTGGCCCCAACGGGGCGACCAGTACCGTGATGTTCGACATCGTGCAACAAGGCTTCGTCGAACAGAATATTGGCTATGCATCAGCTATGTCCGTCCTCTTCTTCCTGTTCATCATTGCTATTACGCTTGTACAACGGTATCTCACCCTTGAGCAGAAAAGGAGTTAACCATGAGACAATTTGCGCTCTCCCAACCAACCGGAGACAAAACACATCGAACACGGCATTGGGCCGGCAAGGGATTACAGTACGTTATCAATATCCTGCTGGTCTTCGCCTTCATTTTCCCTCTTCTGTTTATGGTGTCGGCATCGTTGAAGCCAAGCAATGATGCCATCTTCTCTGACATGCAATCTATCAGAGGGATTTTGCCTGTCGGGGCGTTGACTCTCAATAACTACGTGGCGGTCTTTCAAGTCAGTCCGTTTTTTCGTTTCCTGTTGAATTCGATCTTCATCTCTGCCGTCTCCGTAGTGCTGGGCGTGTTCTTCAATAGTCTGGCTGCCTTCGCGCTCTCTCGACTGAAATGGAAAGGTCGGTCGCTTGTACTTACTCTCATTATTGCCACGCTTATCATTCCGTTTGAGACGATTGCCATTCCGCTCCTGCTGCTAGTGAACAATCTTCCCAATGTGATTATTAGTGGTAGCGGCCTGGCTTTGACACAGGGATGGTTTGATACCTATCAGGTACAGATTATTCCGTTCATTACCAGTGCCTTCTCTATCTTCCTGTTTTACCAGTTCTTCCGAGGGATTCCGGTGGAACTGGATGAAGCGGCACTGGTCGATGGAGCCAGTTACTTTCAGCTCTACTGGCGCATCATCATGCCCAATGCTGGCCCAGTTACCGCAACTGTGGCTATCTTCACCTTTTTAGGAAGCTGGAATTCCTTTCTGTGGCCCAATATGGTTATTCAATCCGAAAGTGTCCGTCCGATCATGGTAGGAATGTCTTACGCATTTCAGCAGAACACGCAATGGGGGGTAGTGATGGCCTACGCGACACTGGTTACGTTGCCTGTACTCGCCTTCTTTCTCGCCTTTCAAAAAGCCTTCGTTGCCAGCCTCGCAGGAAGTGCGATCAAAGGCTAAGAAGAGAACTACATACGGGTGGGCATGGCACTGGGAAAACTGGAACTGAGGATACATCACGTGAATGATACAACGAACGAATGGCTATCGCGCAAGGAGCTGATGAACGATCCACATCGGCCTCGCTACCACTTCTTGCCACCTGCTAACTGGATGAACGATCCCAACGGGTTGCTCTATTGGAAAGGACAGTATCACCTTTTCTACCAGTACAATCCATACGCGCCCATCCCCCAACGTCTTCATTGGGGCCATGCCGTCAGTGCTGATCTGGTTCATTGGACAGACCTGCCAGTAGCCTTGACA
>DAIQNC010000001.1:3191-4805 GCA_036788655.1 Ktedonobacteraceae bacterium | reverse complement strand
GCTGGTCTGGTTCTGCCATTGATCATGATGGCATCCCCACACTGCTCTATAGCGCGGCTCATCCCCAGGTTGTCTGTCTGGCAACCAGTAACGATGATTTGCTGACGTGGCACTATTATCCGCGCAATCCTGTCATTTCAGGTCCGCCGGCTGAATTGCTCGCAGGTACAGGTGGTAATTTCCGTGACCCTTTTGTCTGGAAAGAGGGAGATTGCTGGTACTTGTTGATAGGTTCTAAGAGAGAGGGAATGGGGGGGCTGATTCTGCTCTATCGCTCAAGTGACCTGACTACGTGGGAATATCTGCATCCCCTGCTCGTCGGTGGTGTCTACCCATTTCTGCCGGAGTGGATGGGAGTGATGTGGGAATGCCCAAATTTGCTGACCTTTGGCGACCAGCGCGTACTCATCTTTTCAGTGCAGAATGCTGAAGAAGTTCTTCTGTATCCTGTGTACGTGACTGGTACATTTGAAAATGAACAGTTTCTGCCCAATACACAAGGAATCGTAGCGAGCGGAGGTAGTTTCTATGCCCCTCAAGTGCTGCGTGATAACCAGGGCCGCTATATCATGTGGGGTTGGCTCATGGAAGATAGAGGTAATACACTCTCGCAGGCGGCAGGTTGGTCCGGGGTGATGTCATTACCTATCATTGTAGGATTCCTGCCCGGAGGCCAATTGAGTCTGGAACCTGCTCCTGAGCTTGCAGTGCTTCGAGAAAGACATTGGCATTATGAAGAGCTTATGGTGGACGAGGCACATCACTTCTCGCTCGATGAAAGTCGGGGAGATTGCCTCGAAATACTGACTGAATGTGAACCAGACTCGGATAGTGAGTTTGGCTTTACCCTGCGTTGTTCTCCCGATGGTCAGGAGCAAACATGCCTTGTGTACCAATCAGAGTTGCGACTATTCTCCATAGAGTGCGAGCAATCGAGTGTGAATCCCGAAGTAGACCGAAGACACTCTTCTGTTGTCGTACCAACTGGTGCAGAAAAGAGGGTAACGTTTCACATTTTTCTTGACCATTCCGTGATAGAGGTGTTTGTGAACGACCAGCGTTACCTGGCAAGCCGCATTTACCCGGAGCGTTTTGATAGCCTGGGACTCAATTTGCTCATCCGCAAAGGGAGTGTGCTGGTCAAGTCACTCGACATTTGGCATCTTGCATCAATCTGGAATAGATGATAGGCAAACATTTTCCATCGCTGCACAGTATCTGAGAAACGTCAAAATCAGGATTGACGGATTGTAGAGACGCCGATGTATCGATAGTGTCCCAGTGAGAGGATGTGGACGCTATCGATACATCGGCGTCTCTACGAATTTTCCGTTGCAATGTATTGACATCCCGATACATAGTATCGTAAAATACGTACAGGTAGCAGTTATGCTATCCGTAAAGGAGAAATCTCATGACTATCTCTTGTCATTTGCGCGTCCTGCTTGCGAAGGCAAATGTGGAGCGTGTGAAACGGGGTGAGGCGACGTTGAGTCTGCGCCAACTCGCAGATGAGAGCCACGTCTCGCTCAGTGTGCTGTCCGCGCTACATACAGGCAAGAGCCAGCGCGTCGATTATGGCACTATTGACCGCTTGCTGAACTACTTCAACCG
>DAIQNC010000001.1:2276-3159 GCA_036788655.1 Ktedonobacteraceae bacterium | reverse complement strand
TGCTGGTGTGGGAGCAGGCGGACGCAATACAAACTGAAACGATAAAGAACAGAAGCATTCTACATGTAGTGCCCTGATTTATCACGGCGGTGTGCCAAACGAACACGTGGACGGGCGTGATTTATCACGCCACTACATGATATCTAAAAGGAGAAATATATTCTATGGCTGTTATGCTGAAATCGAAACAGGATATCGCGCATTTGCGCGAGGCGGGGCGGCTGGTTGCGCAAACATATGAGGTGTTGCGTCCTTATGTTGTACCGGGGGTCAGTACCGGGGAACTCGATAAAATTGCGGAAGAGTATATTCGCTCGAAAGGCGGTATTCCGGCATATGTCGGCTACGGGGCGCATCCGGCTCGCAATGGACAGCCTGCTATTCCAGCGTTTCCTGCGACGCTATGTACTTCGGTGAACGAGGTTATTTTTCATGGCATTCCCAGTAAAAAGCAGGTTCTCAAGGAAGGCGACATCATCGGTATTGATATCGGGGTGTATCTCAATGGTTGGGTTGGCGACTCATGCGTGACCTTTGGTGTTGGCAAGCTCGATGAGGAGACGCAGCGACTGGTTGATGTTGCGTACAAGGCTATGCAGCTTGGTATCGAGCAGGCACGCAAGGGCAAACGGCTCGGTGATATCGGGGCGGCAATTCAGACCTATGCAGAAGCCAACGGCTACTCGACGGTACGCGATTATGTTGGGCATGGCGTCGGTCACTCGCTGCACGAAGATCCGCTCGTGCCGCACTTTGGCAAGCCGAATACAGGTATCGTGCTACGCCCCAACATGGTCTTCACCGTCGAGCCGATGATTAACGAGGGAACGTTTAAGGCAAAACAACTCTCCGATGGCTGGACCGTTCTCACGGCGGATGGAAA
>DAIQNC010000001.1:0-2266 GCA_036788655.1 Ktedonobacteraceae bacterium | reverse complement strand
GCTCGGCACAGTTCGAGCATACGCTGGCTGTGACGGATGGCGCACCGGAACTGCTTACGGTATTGTAAGCGCAGGATGATGTGATTGAGAACTTGTGCGGTGGGCGAAGGGGTGTAATGAATTATGCCTTTTGCCCACCGCGCATGTCCACACACGTGATACATCACGTCACTCGGTCACTACGCTGATAGAGGTAGAGGTATGTCCAACCAATTATACCGCCCAAATCTGTCAATTGCTTCACCCTCAGAGATAGAGAAAACTGCAAAGCAATTGAGAGCGATACGCGAGGATTTTCTGACCACAGGAACTCTTGCTTTACATGTTCCAAGTTCCATGATTTTGAAATCGTGGCAGCGTTGCTCCGCTATGCAAGTAAATCCTTCCCGACGCATTGCACCGCTTGCTGTGGCACATGAAACGCAACTCTCTCATTTGCGAGAGAAACATGAGTTGCTTCGCCGTGCGTCCCATGCCGTGTTGGAGTATCTCACAGACTTTTTTGCGGACTCTGGATACGTGATTGTGTTAAGTGATGCAAATGGCAACTTGCTCGATGTTATCGGAGATACTACTATTTGCCGCCGTCTGGCGCGTATCGACTTTATTCCTGGCGGCGATTGGAGTGAAGGCGCGGCTGGCACAAATGCCATTGGCACTGCTCTTGCAGATGGGCATGTCGTACAATTGCTGGCGGCTGAACACTATTGTGATGGTTGGCAAGACCTGACATGCACGGCATCTCCCATCCGACATCCATTTACGGGCGAGATTATCGGCGTGTTGAATGTCACGGGCGATTATCGACTCATTCGTCCTTTTCTTACGAGTTCACTGGCAACGGCAGCACTTGAAATTCAACAAGAATTACGTTTGCTTCTTACTTCTACTCCTACTCATACCTATCCAAGAAACGTTCAACCTATTGTAGCTCCGACATCCACTCCTACATTGCCATTCTTAGAGATGGCTATGCAGAACAACAAACATGTACAGGAACCCGATGCGAACATAGCTGATGTGCCAGAGGACAATGCTCTAGTAGGCGATGTGCAATCGCATCTCGGTATACAACAACGGCGAGTGCATGATGCGGAACGTCTAGTCATGGCGGCTGGCACGATCAGTGCCAGCCTCGACCTGGATATCACGCTCAACAAGGTAGCCGAGCAAGCGGCCTACCTTTTATATCTCGAAAGTGCTGCCGTTTTCCTGTTCGATGATACAGGTAGCATTAAGTCCCTTCATACTTGGCTTGGACACGGTTCAATCTACTCGGCGTCCACAGGCAACTTGCTCAAAGAACTCTTAGAAAAGGCCGAAGCTACGTTGCTTGTTCAGGAACGAGGGGAGCCAGTCTTCATTGAAGACATTCTTACTTCCAATATCGTGCCTCTTGCGCTTGTGAATCTTATCGGGGTGCGCTCTCTGGCAATGCTTCCTCTGGTGTCGGCACGTGGTGTCATCGGATTTATTGCCGCACCAAAATCTATGCCCTATCAATGGAGCGTCGATGATGTGCGGCTGAGTCAGGCACTCGCGGCTCAATCGGCATCAGCTATCGAGAATGCGAAAATGTATCATACCTTGCAGCAACATAGCGAAGTAGATCAACTGAAAAGAAACTTTGTCGCCTCTGTATCACACGATTTGCGCTCACCTCTTACCGCTATTCGGGCTTCAGTAGAGAGTTTATTAGGTTACGAAGGGTTCTGGCCTGTTCGTGAGCATGAGCATGTGTTGCATAATATCGCGGGTCAAGCGAGCAGACTTGGGCGATTAGTTGATCAATTGCTAGACCTCTCGCGCATCGAGGCCGGTGCGTTGCCGCTTGACCGTGAGTGGGCTGAATTGTCTGTCCTGATAGCTGACACAGTAACACGCTTTGAGACGCTCAATCAAGGGCGTAAAGTGGAACAACGTATCTCACCAGACTTGCCCTTGTATTATGTAGACCCTGACCGTATTGTCCAGGTATTGTGGAATCTGCTGGAGAATGCTCATAAGTATTCATCGCCATATGCACCTATTGATGTAGAGGCGTATGCGGTAGGGGACGAAGTGGTGATGTGTGTGGCGGATCATGGATCGGGTATCCCTCCGAGTGAACGTGAGAAAATTTTTCAGCATTTTTATCGCTTAGAAAGAGACCAGAGAACACATACGCAAGGGAGCGGACTGGGTTTGGCTATCTGTCGTGGAATCGTGGAAGCGCATGGTGGGCGCATCTGGGTAGAAGATAGACCGGGCGGTGGGAGTAGTTTTT